>DATLTH010000124.1:0-13334 GCA_035533695.1 Allostellaceae bacterium
TGGGTCGAATTCGATGTTCGGCTGACCGCGGATGGCGTGCCGGTGCTGTGCCACGATCCGCGCCTCGACCGCACGACCGATCGCACCGGGCAGGTTGCGGCACAGACCCTGGCGGCGATCCGGACGAGCGATGCCGGCAGCTGGTTCGCACCGGAGTTCGCCGGCGAACGTATCCCGACGCTCGAAGCAGCGCTGCTGCTGTGCACCGGGTTCGATCTCGGCGCCAATGTCGAGATCAAGGCCGATCGCGGCGGCGAATATGCCATCGCGGCTGCGGTGGCGATGACGCTCGGCCGGCTGGGCGAGCGTTGCCCGAGGGTGCTGGTGTCGAGCTTTCTGCCGTCGGCACTGGCCGCATTCCGCGCGCTCGCGCCGCAGGTGCCGCGCGGGATATTGTTCCGCCTGATCCCGCGTGGCTGGGAAGCGGTCGCCATCCGCTTGGGCTGCTTGGTGATCGGCGCCGATCATCGTCGCTTGCGGCCGCGCCGCATCAAGGCGATCCGCGATGCCGGATACGAGCTCGCCGCCTATACGGTCAACGACCCGGTGCGGGCGCGGCGGCTGTTCGATTTTGGGGTGGCTTCCGTTTTTTCCGACATGCCCGATATAATTCTCGCCGCGAGCGCCGGCCGCCTCGCGACCCGGCCCTGGCGGGGCAAGGAGCCATTCGGTGAAGCCGCTTAACCCGATCGTGATTTCCGGCGTCGAGGTATTGCCGCTCGTCGAGGGCGGCAAGGGCATCTCGATCTCGAATGGCGAGAGCTCGGGCGCCTGGGCTGCCTCGGGCGGGGTCGGCACGTTCTCCGGCGTCAATGCCGACAGCTACGATGAGGCCGGCGGGCTGATCGCGCAGAATTATTTCGGCCGCACCCGGCGCGAGCGCCACGAGGAGCTGGTTGCCTACGCGATTGCCGGCGGCATCCAGCAGGCGCGCGTTGCCTATGAGCGCTCGAACGGCGAGGGCCGCATCCACATGAATGTGCTGTGGGAGATGGCGGCGGCCGAGCGGGTCTTGCATGGCGTCCTCGAAGGGGCACGCGGCCTCATTCACGGCGTCACCTGCGGTGCCGGGATGCCCTACCGGATCGCCGAAATCTCCGCGCGCTACGGCGTCTATTACTATCCGATCGTGTCCTCCGGGCGCGCCTTCCGCGCGTTGTGGAAGCGGGCCTACCACAAATTCTGCGATTGGCTGGGCGGCGTTGTCTACGAAGACCCGTGGCTCGCCGGCGGCCATAACGGCATCACCAACAGCGAGGACCCGGCGCATCCGGAGCCGGCCTATCCGCGGGTGCGCGAATTGCGCAGCCTGATGAGCGAGTTCGGCCTCGCCGAGACGCCGATCATCATGGCGGGGGGCGTGTGGTATCTGCGCGAATGGGCCAACTGGATCGACAATCCCGAACTCGGACCGGTGGCCTTCCAGTTTGGCACGCGGCCGCTGTTGACCCGCGAAAGCCCGATCTCCGACGCCTGGAAGCGCCGCCTCTTGACCCTGCAGGAGGGCGATGTTCTGCTCAACCGGTTCAGCCCGACCGGGTTTTATTCCTCGGCGGTGCACAACAATTTCCTGCGGGAATTGGCGGAGCGTTCGGAGCACCAGGTCGCCTATACCGTCGAGCCGGTCGGCGAGCATGTCGCGCCCTTCCATGTCGGCGCGCGCGGCCGCCTCGTCTACCTGACCGCGCATGATCGGGATTCGGCGCAGCGCTGGGTCGCCGCGGGCTTTACCGAGGCATTGCGCACCCCGGATTCGACGCTGATCTTCGTCACCCCGGCAAAGGCGCTGGAAATCCGCACCGACCAGATCAACTGCATGGGCTGCCTCAGCGCCTGCCAGTTCTCCAACTGGGCGCAGAACGAGAACGCCACGACCGGCAAGAAGGCCGACCCGCGCAGCTTCTGCATCCAGAAGACACTGCAGGCGATCCGCCATTCCGACGATGTCGAGTTCCAGTTGATGTTTGCCGGACACAACGCCTACCGATTTGCCGCCGACCCGTTTTACGCCAACGGCTATGTGCCGAGCGTCAGGGAGCTGGTGGAGCGGCTGCAAACCGGGGATTGATCGGGCGTTACAAGATCATGACACCAGGGCGCTTTATTTTTTGATCACCTTCGCCTATATCTCAGGCATGGAAGCTTCGGTGCCATTGCCGAATGGGCTGGAACGTTTGCGCGCCGTCGGGCTGAGACCGACGCGCCAGCGCCTCGCTCTGGCGTGCCTGCTGTTCGACGCCGGCGACCGCCATGTAACGGCCGAGCAGTTGCATGGCGAGGCGCTCGCCGCGGCAATCGGGGTATCGCTCGCCACGGTCTACAACACATTGCATCAGTTCACCGAGGCCGGCCTGCTGCGCGAGGTCGTGGTCGAGCCCGGGCGTTCGTATTTCGACACCAATACCGACGACCACCATCATTTTTTCGCGGAACCGAGCGGTGTCCTGCAAGACATCCCGGGCGAGAGCGTTGTGGTCAGCGGCCTGCCGCAGCCGCCTGCCGGCACCGAGATTCACCGCGTCGAAGTCATCGTCCGGGTGCGCCTCGACGGCCGCTGAGCCGGTGTGAGTGCCGGCCTAGTTTGGAATTTCTCTGATCTGTTGACTCGCGGCGCTGGGTGATTTCTAATCACCGTACTGCATCAAAACCGGCCCGGCCGCAGTTCGGCGACCGCCCGTCCAAAACCGAGGGACGGATGCCTTCTGATCGGAATCGCAAGCCCACCGAGATCGCCGCGGCCCAATGTTGGCGCGACGGCCGGGGTGCCGCTTGCCGCAACCGCAGCCGGTGAACCCGCCGATCAACCCGTAGAGAGATCGTGACGCATCGCGCAATGGAGGAGACCTAGAAATGGCACACCAAGACGACATCGAATTGATGGCCCATCTGATGCGGCGGGCCGGGTTCGGCGCAACCCGCGACGAACTCGAAGCACGCGTGGCCAAAGGCTACGAGGCGACGGTCGAAGAGCTGCTCAATCCCGAGACGCAGCCGCCGGTCGACGCCTACGAGCTGCTGCGCTACCAGCCGGCGGCGCTGCTGCCCGGCGGCCAGCCGCCGATGGGCAACGTCAACTGGCTGTACTACCTCGTCAACAGCCAGCGCCCGCTGGAAGAGAAGATGGCGCTGTTCTGGCACCACGTCTTCGCCACCGGCAATTCCAAGGTCGACAATTACGACCAGCTGTTGGAGCAGATCGAGTTGTTCCGCGAGCACGGCATGGGCAACTACCGCGAGCTCCTGTCGCTGGTCTCGCACAACCCGACGATGATGTTCTGGCTCGACAACCAGCAGAACCACGGCACGGCCGTCAACGAGAACTGGGGGCGCGAGCTCCTGGAGCTGTTCAGCCTCGGCGCCGGCAACTACACCGAGACCGACGTCCGCGAATGTTCGCGCGCCTTCACCGGCTGGACCTTCGAGACCAAGATCCCGCGCCTGCCCTATGGCCGCTTCCCCTGGAAGTTCGAATATCGGCCGGAAGACCATGACGACGGCGAGAAAGTGTTCCTCGGGCACAAGGGCCGCTTCAACGGCGAGGACATCCTCGACATCGTCGTGCAGCAGCCGGCCTGCGGCAAGTTCATCTGCCGCCACCTGTACAATTTCTTCGTCGCCGACGAGCCGCAGGTGCCGGCCTGGCCGATCGAGCCGCCGGTGAACCAGAAGGCGGTCGACGAGATGGTCGGCACTTTCCGCGATTCGAAGTTCGAGATGAAGGCCGTGCTGCGCCTCGTGTTCAACTCGGATTGGTTCAAGGAGGCCCGCTTCCAGCACGTCAAGTCGCCGGCCGAGGTCGTCGTGTCGACCCTGCGGTTTGTCGGCGGCTACGAGATCCCGAAGCCGGGCTACGGCGAATTGTCGATGAACACGTCCTATATGGGCCAGGACCTGCTCAACCCGCCCTCGGTCGAGGGCTGGCACACCGGCAAGGAGTGGATCAACAGCGGCTCGCTGATGGCCCGCATCAACTTCATGGCGGAGAAGATCGGCGACACTTCGGCGCCGGGCGTGCGCGGCATCATCAACCGGTTGAAGGTCAAGGGCTCTTTGAGCCCCGAGCAACTGGTCGACGGCTGCCTCGACTATCTGGGGCCGGTGCAGGTCAGCCCCGACACCAAGCAGCAGCTGCTCTCCCAGGCCAATGAGTGGGGCCAGGTTTCGTGGAGCAACGGCAGTTCGGAAGCCGCCGATCAGCATGTCGGCCAGATGCTGCAGCTGATCGTCGCCACCCGCGAGTATCAATTCGCCTGATCAACCCAGCTCACCAGACATCAGACCAAGACATCAAGACCCAGACATCGAGACAAGGAGCAACGCACCCATGGCCAACAACGATCCCTGCATCGTGGTGTTGCAGCTGACCGGCGGCAACGACTACCTGAATACGGTGATCCCGTACAACAACCCGCTCTACCGCGACAATCGGCGGGCGGTGGGGATCGCCGAGGGCGACATCGTCCAGCTCGACAAGAATTACGGCATGCCGAAATACATGTCGCCGATGAAGTCCTTCTGGGACGCCAACCAGATGGCGATCCTGCATGGCGTCGGCTGGAAGGAATCGCCGCGCTCGCATTTCCGGGCGATGGACATCTGGCACACCTGCGAGCCCGAAAAGGTCGGCACCGAGGGCTGGCTCGGCCGCGTCGCGCGCGAATACGACCCGAAAAAGCAGAACGTCGTGCAGGTCGTCAGCATGGGACCGAGCCTGCCGCGGGCCTTGGTCGCGCCGGGCGTGCCGGTCGCCTGCGTCGCCGGCCCCCTGGAGCGCTACGGCTTCCTGCCGCAGGTACAGGGCAACGAGCGCGCCCATGTGCTCGACCGCTTCGCCAAGATGTACAGCTCGGCGATCGGCAGCGGCCCGGTCATGGATTATCTGTCCGAGACCGCGATCGACTCGCTGAAGGGCGAAGACATCATCAAGGTCGCGCCGGAGAAATACTCCTCGACCGTGCAGTATCCGAACTCGCCGATCGCCCGCAAGCTGAAGGGCATCGCCCAGACGCACATCGCCGAGATCGGCAGCCGCATCTTCTATTGCGACCACAGCACGTTCGACACCCACGCCGGCGAAGCCCCGGCGCATAACGCGCTGTGGTCGGCGGTGAGCCAGGGCGTCGAGGCGTTCTTCAAGGACCTGCGCGAGCACAACAAGTCCGAGAACGTCATCATGCTGCTGTTCTCCGAGTTCGGGCGGCGCGTGCGCGACAACGGCTCGGGCACCGATCACGGCGCCGGCGGCGTTGCCTTCGTGCTCGGTGACAAGGTCAAGGGCGGGCATTACGGCGAGATGCCGTCGCTCGACGCCTCCAAGCTGGTGCAGGGCGACCTCGACCCGAACATGGATTTCCGCAGCGTCTACTCGACGATCCTCGACAAGTGGCTGAAGGTCAACCCGGCCCCGATCGTCAACGGCACGTTCGAGCAGCCGGCCTTCCTCAACTGAGGACAAGCCATCGGCCATCGGCAAAGCGTTTCCCATCCCGCGGCAAATGCCGCGGGATGGGGCCGCGCCCCCGGCGGAATGACGCTCTTGAAGGTTTTATCGAATAGGAGGAAACGATGCCGCTGACAACGGTCGCCCGCGGGCGGGTTTACGACTGGAGCCATGCCATCGGCCGTGGCGCCGCCACAGGTACGGGCTTCAACTACGTGCAGGGCATGTGCCTTGACAAGAACGGCAATATCTATACCGCCAATCGCGGCAACGAAAACAATTTCGGCATGCGCGTCAATCACGTGAAGATCGGCGGTCCGGCCGAAGAGGAATTGCTCGCCGAGTTCTTCCAACACGGCGAAGGCGAAGACGGCAAATCGGTCTGGCCGTTCGGCGTCGCGGTCGACGACCAGCGCGGGCGCGTCTATTGCTCGGACGAGTGGGCGAATACGATCTCGGTGTTCGACCTGACCGGCAAGTTCATCACCAAGATCGGCAAGCCGGGCAGCGGCGACGGCGAACTCAACCATCCGGCAGGGCTGGCGGTCGAAGCGAGCGGCAACCTCGTTGTCGTCGACAGCGGCAACCATCGCCTGCAGGTGTTCAGCCCCGACGGTAAGTTCGTCGGCAAATGCGGCGGCCCGGGCAAGAACCCCGGCCAGTTCAACCAGCCGTGGGGCTGCACGATCGACAAGGACGGCAACATCTGGGTCGCCGATTGGAAGAACCATCGCGTCCAGAAACTGTCCGGCCAAGGCAAGCCGCTGATGAGCATCGGTTCGTACGGCAAGGTCACCGAGCCGGAAGGCGCCTATGCGGTGACGACCCTCGGCCCGTACGTCGCCGGCGAGAGCGAAAAGGCGGGCCAGCCGCGCACCGATCAGTTCAACCATCCGACCGATGTTGCGGTCGACAACGACGGCGACATCTACGTCTGCGATTGGGGCAACCACCGGATCTGCGTGTTCGATTCCGAAGGCGGCCCGATCACGACACTGATTGGCGACGCGCATGAACTGTCGAAATGGGGCAAGCAAAGCGTCGACGCCAACCCGGACATGATGAAGGCCCGGCGCCGGGTGAAGAGCCTCGAGCCGACCTGGCGGTTCTGCTTCCCGACCGCGATCGATTTCGACACGGCGCACGACCGCCTGATCGTCGCCGACAGCCAGCGCAACCGGTTGCAGGTCTACAACAAGGTTCGCAACTACACCGACTTCCAGGCGAACCTGTAGGGACGGCCATCGGCGGGCGCCGGGCTTTCCGGCGTCCGCCTCCCCCTTCGGGTAAAGCGGGAAAACGAAAAAGGGGGCCCATCTCGGCTCCCTTTTGCGTTTACGCGGCTCGCCCCGCTATTGTCGATCCTCTTCACCCGATGAAGGGGCCCAGTCGTGATCCACCTCTACAGCGACCACGCGGCTAACGAGCGGACGTTTCTCGCCTGGGTGCGCACCGGCATCGCGATCATCGCGTTCGGGTTTGTCGTCGAGAGGTTCAACCTTTTCCTGCGTTCGCTGGCCGCCATGGCCGCCGGCAATGCATCCCAGGCGCCGCTCGTTAAGATGTCGGGACCGCTCGGCCGCGCCGAGGGTGTCGCGCTGATTGTCGGCGGCGCCATCCTGATCGGGGCGGCGACCATTCGCTTCGTCCGCACCGAGCGGCTGCTCGATGACGCCGAGACGCACCCGGCCAGCAGCATCCGCACCGAGCTGGTGTTCTCGGCCGCCCTCTTGCTGGGACTCGCCGGGTTCAGCGCCTACCTGCTGCTCACCTGACACGGCTCGGCGAAAATGGATCAGCCGACGCCCGCGCTGTTCGACCGCCGCGCCTGGCGGGCGCACCGGGAGCGCGCCGCGCGCGGCGGCGCGGTCGATTTTCTCCATGTCGAGGTGGCCGATCGCCTGATTGACCGGCTCGATGTGATCAACCGCGAATTCCCGCTGGCCCTCGACCTCGGCGCCCGCGACGGCGGACTGTTGCGGGCACTGGCCGCGCGAGCGGGCACCGAGCGCGTTGTCGCCGCCGAACCGGCCCGACGGTTTCTCGCCGATTTGCCAGGGCCGCGGGTCGCGGCCGACCCCGAGTTCGTACCATTCCGTGACGCGAGCTTCGATCTGATCGCCAGCAATCTCCTGCTGCATTGGACCGCCGATCTGCCGGGCGCGCTGGTGCAGCTGCGTCGCGCGCTGAAGCCCGACGGGCTGCTGCTGGCCGCGCTGCTCGGCGGTCAGACGCTGGTCGAATTGCGCACCGCGCTGTTCGAGGCCGAGCTTGCCGAAGAGGGCGGGGTCAGCCCGCGCGTGTCGCCCTCGATCGAGCTGGCCGACGCGGCGGCGCTGCTGCAGCGCGCCGGCTTTGCCCTGCCGGTCGCCGATAGCGAGACGATCACCGTCAGCTACCCTGATCTGCCGGCTCTGCTGCGCGACCTGCGCGGCATGGGCGAAACCAACGCCTTGGGCGCGCGCCGGCATTTCCTGCGCCGCGCCACGCTAGTGGAGGCCGGGCTGATTTACGCCGAGCGGTTCGGCGATGCCGACGTGCGGCTGCCGGCGACCTTCGAAATCCTGTTCCTGTGCGGCTGGGCGCCGCACGCCAGCCAGCCCCAACCGCTGCCGCGCGGCAGCGCCAGCGCACGCCTCGCCGACGCGTTGAAGCCGAAATTGTGAGCCGACGGCGAACGCCGGGGTTGCCGGCGCGGCGGCGCCTCGCTTTGATGCAGCCGTACTGCAGGATGCAAACGGCGATGAGGGTTTGATGGCCGAGATACGGGTGCGCAGTGAGATCGCCGGCTCGGTATGGAAGATCGAGGTGGCGGTGGGCGACCTCGTTGCCGAGGACGATGCGCTGGTGATCCTCGAATCGATGAAGATGGAGATCCCGCTGGTGGCGCCGCGGTCGGGCGTCGTCAGGGAAATCCTCGTTGCCGAGGGCGAGGCGATCGCCGAGGGCGACATCGCCGTCATCCTGGGATGAGAAACCGGCCTACCGTGCGCGCCGCCGGGCGTTGCCGGGCGCGGCGCGGCGTTTGCTGATCGGGGTAGCCCCGACGGCAGCTTGCTCGACGGGCGGCGCCACGGTGCTGAGCAGCAAGAGCCGCTTGCAGGCCTCGTAGACCCGCGCCGGCTCCAGCTCTCGCAGGCAGGCGAGGCCACGCCGGCATTCCGCCGCCGTCGCCAGATAACAGGGGGCGCAGACCACGTCGCGCGCCACCGCAATCGCACTCGGCCCGACCGGTCCCCACTCGCGAACGTCCTCGGTGCCGGAGTGGACGCCGACCGTCGGCACCCCGATTCCCGCCGCGATGTGCTTGGGACCGCTGTTGTTGCCGAGAAACAACGATACCCCGGCCAACCAGGCCGGCAACGCGGCGAGCGGCAATTTGCCGACCAGCGAGGTGACCGAAGCCGGCCGGCGCACCCGGCCGAGGATGTCGGAAGCGACCTCTTCGTCGCCGGGACCGCCGATCAGCACAACCCGCGCCCCATCAGTTTCGACGAGCCGGTCGATCACCGCGACAAAATACTCGACCGGCCATTGCCGCGCATCGTTGCCGACGGTCGGGTGGACACAGACGAGCGGTCCCGCGCCGGCCTTGATCGCCGGCATCGCCAATGCCGGGGCGGCGCCGTTGGGCGGAGGCGCGGCGATCACCCGGCGATCGTCCTCGCAGGAAGCGGCGATCGCGTCGACCAGGTTGATCAGATCGTCGCCGTTATGCTGGCGCTTGCGGACATAGGCCGGGTCGCCGGTCCATTCGAGCGCAATGTCGAGCCAGGGAAACTGGTCGCGGAAGTCGAACCCCGCCAGAACGCGCGCGCCGGTGTATTGCAGCACCGGCCGGGTCTCCGTATGCTTGCGCAAATCGACCGCCAGGTCGAACCGCTCGACCGCAAGGCGCTGGCGCAAATTCTGCCAATCCGCTTCCGAGCGCTCGAGTTCTCCCTCGGCCGAGCGGGCATGGAAGAAATCGAATTCGATGGTCTCGTCGACGCTCGGTTCGAGCGCCCATACCGCTTGCGACGCGCGCGAGGTCAGCACCGAAATGCTTGCATCGGGAAAATGCTGCTTCAGGCGCCGGACCGCGGGAAACGCGATGATGCAGTCGCCGATGTGGTCGAGCTTGACGACGAGGATTCTGCGCAAGTCGTCGCGCTGCAGCAGCGGGCGGCCGGTCACCAGCAGCCGGGTCGGTTCGAGGTCGATCGCCATTCCGTCCTGGGTTTTGGCGAGGTGCGGATTGAAATAGGGGTCGCCGGCGAGGAACAAGCCCCGCCATGCGGCGTCAAACGAGGCGACATCGTATTCGTCGTCGAGAGCCGCCCGGCTGACCGCTTCATGGTGGATCAGGCGGGCGTGCGGCGTGTAGACGGTCAGGAGCCCGCTGCGCCAGGCGCGCAGACAGTAATCGAGGTCGTTGTTGACGACCCGATGCGCTTCGTCGAAGCCGCCCAGCGCGTCGAACGTCGCCCGCCGCGTCAACAGGCACGCCCCGGTGACGGCGATGACATTGCGCTGGGTCAGGGAGAGCCCGAAATACCCCGGCGCCTCTTCCGCCAAGTCGCGGAAGGCATGGCGGGCCTGGCCCGGCATGGCGAGGAACATGCCGGCATGCTGGACCCTGCGGTCGGGGTAGAGCAGCCGCGCGCCAACCACCCCGACCTCCGGCCGCTGCGCCTCTTGCAACAATGCGTCGAGCCAGTCGGGATCGATGATCTCGACATCATCGTTGAGGAACAGCAGGTAGCGGCCAAGGGCCTCAGCCGCGCCAAGATTGTTGAAGCTGGACCAGTTGAACGGCTCCGTCGTCGCGATCACCCGGTCGGCGTTGCGGCCCAGCCAGTCCCGCCACCCGGAATCCTCGGGTGGAATGTTCTCGATGCAGATGATCTCGTAATCGCGATAAGCCGTCAGCGCCCGTAAGGTTGTAATGCAACGCTCGACCAGGCCGCGCGCAGCGCAGGTCGCGATGATGATCGAGACCAGCCCGGGCTCGACCAGCGCGCGCTTGATCCGATGGGCGCCGGGAGCGAGCCCGGCCACAACCTCGCCGGCAATGCCGCGGCGGACCAGGGCGCGTTCGAGCGCCCGCGTCGTTTGCGCCGGGCTCTCGATGCCGTCATCGGCGCGCTCGCAGAGCACCGCCGCGAGATGGCGGATGGCGACGGCCGCCTCGGTAGCGCGCAGCACCAGATCGTATTCGCCATGTCCAATGAGCGCGTCCGCAGCCGCGAGGCGGCCCAACAGATCGGCCCGCGCGCACCACAGCCGCCCGACATAATTGGTCGACAGCATCAGGTCGGGAGACCATTGCGGCTTGAAGAAAGCTTCGACCAGGCCCGATGCCGGATTGCGCCGCCGCTCGTCGCTGTAGAGAAAATCGCCGTCGCGATGCATCGCAGCGGCGATCGCCATTTCGAGAAAGGCGTCGGCTCCGAGTTCGTCACCCGCAGCGAGCACCGTGAAAAACATCTCGTCTGCCGCGGCCCCGGCCTTCATGGCGAACGCCGTGACTGTATCGCGGTTCAGCTGGCCAACCACCGCCACCCGCTCGTCCGCCGCCCACGGTTCGGCGAGCAGCCGGCGGCGGAAGGGCGCAGGCTTGAGGCCCGGCCCCTGCGGCAGGATCAGCAGCCGCCAGTGCGGGTAGGCCTGAGCGTTCAGCGACGCAATCGTGATGCCCGCCCGCTCCAACGCTCCCTCGCCGTCGATCGGCAGGATCGCCACGAATACCGGGCGGCAGCCGCAATGCTCCAAAATCCGCCGGTCGAGGTCGATTTCGGCCTGCGGCATCGTGCGCCGCAGCGACCACGGCCCGATCGCGTCCGACAGCTCCTCGACCTCGATGCGAAACTCGGCACTGGCCGTTCTGCCGTCCTTGCCGCGCAGGGTGACGGATATCGTGCGGCGGCCATGCGGCAATACCCGGTGCGGGATCAGCGCGCGAAACCCGCCGGCGTGCGAATCCGGCCAATCGGGAAAGGCAGCCTGAATGTCAGGCCGCCGCAGGCCGTGCTCGGCCAGCGCGATCGGGGTGCCGTCGATGGCGATTTCGATCGCGGCCACCCCGGCTCTGGCCAATCCCCAGCCGCCGATAGGCAGATTGCCGCGCACCGGCAATTCCGCGGTGCCGTCGACGATTTCGGGATCGTCGATGTGCAGAACCCGGTCGGCATCGAAGAAGGTTGCGGTGCCGCTCGCGCCATCCGCCGCCGGCGCGGCCGGGAGGCTCAGCTCGTGGGTCTGCCCGTCCGCCCGGTATACAAGCAGCGCCAACCGGTGCGGCCCGGCGCCGAGCGTTCGCAATCTTGCCGCGAAGGCAAACCCCGGCTGCCGGGCATGCGGCACTGCCGGGAACAGATTGCCGATTTCGGGCCGCTCCAGGCCGATTTCAGCCCGGCCGATTTCTTCCCCGTCGAGCAGCACGCAAACCGCTTCGGTCGGCGACGGGCAGACAAACCAGCCGGTCAGCGCAATATGCCCGGAATGGCTGAGGACAACCTCGTCGCAGTGATGCTGAAAGCCGGTGAGCGATTGGGCGCGGCCCGCGGCGGCAATCTCGGGAAATTCCACACGGACGGCCGCGGTTGCGGAGATGCCGGCGCGGGCGTTCGCCCTCAATGTGATTGTCTTCCCGCCGGCACCGGAAATGCCGAGATCGGCCACGAGCCGGAACCCGGCGAATTGCGAATTCGGGTAATCCGGATGGGATTTTGCGATATCGGCGCGGGCGCGGCCGAACTCGGCCTGGCCGATGCGCAGATCATCGACGAATGCCTCCACAGCTTCGATCTGCACCAGGCAGACGACCCACCCTTCGAGCTGCAGCACGCCGCCGGGGTCGACGACGGCGCGGTCGATATCGAGCTGCATCGGCAGCTTGCCCGTACCGCGCACCCCGATCGGCATGCCGGCATGCGGTTCGACGACAGCGGCGCCGATCTGCTGCGGCGGGATTTCGACCCGCAGCGCGTGCCGGCCGAGCTCCCCGTCGGCGGTCCGCACGCCGAGTGCCGGCTCGATCGCGCCGCTGCGTCCCCTCGGCAATTCGCAGGCGAGAATAAAGCCGCTGTTGGCCGCCGCCGCACGATCGGGGTACAGCTTTGCCACATCCGGCCGGGCGAGACCGTAGGCGGCGCTGCCGCGAACCTCGCCGTCGAGCGATACGGTGATTTCGACGATCGGCGCCGCGGCCAATGCCCAGCCGCTTACCGAGAGACGTGAGGTTCCATCCGGTCCGCCGGTGACGCCAAGCGCTTCGATCGCGACCAGGACCGGCATCCGCACCGCGCTCTCGCCGATGCCCGGCGGTTGTCGGGCGGGCACCGCGCGATCGGCGGCGTCGCGCCGGGTCTTGAAGCCGCGCGCGGCGCCGATGCGGACATAATGCAATAGCGGATTTTCCGGCTGCTCGCCGCGCGCCCGGCATTGTTCGAGGTAGAACGCGGCGTCGAAATCGGGGTTCGGGTCGCGGCCCTCGCGCGCGCCGTCCTCGAGGAAGTGAACCAGCGGGTCGATATTGCGCTGGGCCACATCGGGATAGGTCGCCAGATAGTATTCGGCATCGAACAGGCCGGATCTTTGGACGTCTTCATAGTCGCTGAACAGCGCGTCCATCAGCTTGCCTGTGCGGTCAACCGGCCGGCCGCCTCACCGCACCGGATAATGAGTGAGCAGGTCGATGTTGTTGACCTTTACCGGATTGGCGTCGATCAGGATGAAGGCAAAGACGGCCGGCGCCGTGCCGGTCGGGACCCAGGCGTGCATCGTGCCGCGCTGGACGCAGATGTCGCCCTGCTTCATGTGCACGATCTTGCCGTCGTCGAGTTCGAGGTCGCATTCGCCCGACAGCAGGATCGCGTAATCGAGCGTTTCGGTGCGATGCATGAATTTCGTT
>DATLTH010000125.1:0-3841 GCA_035533695.1 Allostellaceae bacterium
GTCGAGATCGGCCAGTTCGCAATACACCCAGTCGTACAGCCGCGTGCCTTTTGTGCCGTCGCCCGCGGACAGGCGCCGCCATCGCGACGGAGCGACACTGTCTGCGATCTCTTCGGCCGTGCCGGCAACCGGCGGCTTACCCTGCCAGGACCTGAAATGGTGATTGGAATTGACCCCGAGCACATAGCCCTTGCCGGCGCGCCGCAACGCCATCTCGACATCGCCGACCCCATAGACGCTGTCGGCCGCGACCCAGGCAAACGGCACGCCTGCCGCGACCGCCCGCTCGATCATCCTGATGGCAAGTCGCGGCCCAGCCTGCTCCAAAAGGGGCTTTTCCCCGTTGTCTCGGGCGCACCTAAGGCGGCCTGAACTCGAAGCTGCATGCCGTTTTCGATGGGCAGGGTAAGCGTCCGCCGGCTACCGCGGTGATTTCCGTTGCCGCGAGCTTTCAGGCGGCGCGGCGCTGATCGAGCCTGGGGTGGATGTCGGGCAGGTTCCACGGCAGCAGCTCGGCGACGCGGTTCACCGGATGGTCGGCGATGCATTGGATGACGCGGCGCAGGTAGGCTTCGGGGTCGAGCGCGTGCAGCTTGGCCGTCTCGATCAGGCTGTAGATGGCCGCTGCGCGCTCGCCGCCAGCGTCCGATCCGGCGAAGGTGCAGTTGCGCCGGCCGACCGCGATCACCCGATCGTTGAGGATGTCGGCCGCCGTCAGCGGCGTCTTGCGCGTGTAGAGCTTGGCGAAGCCCAGCTTGGAGTAGGCGTCGATCACCGTCTGCTGATAGACCCGCCCGACGCCCTTCAGCGTGCCGACGTGAAACGTGTCCTGCGCCAGGCAGTAGCCCGGGTGCTCGCTGTCGAACTCGCCATGGGCTTCCTTGTCCACCTTGGCCTTCTCGAGCGCCACCAGTTGGCTCTCGGTGAGCACTCCGCCGTCCTGGGCGACCTTGGCCTCGAGGGCCTTCAGCCGCTTCTTCATGGTCTCCAGGTGGTGGCGCAGCCAGATGCAGCGAACGCCGAACGGCGAGACCTCGGTGCCATGCATCTTCAGCTCGTTGGCGGCCCGTGCCTGGCCCCAGGCCGGCTGTTCGACGGCCATCGCCACCACGGCCGCTTCCACCTCGGGCGAGGCCCGGTTCTTCAGGTTGGGCTTGGATCGGGTGATCTCGGCTAGCGCCAGGTCGCCGCCTTTCTCGTAAAGGTCGCGGAAGCGGTAGAAGCTGTCGCGCGAATAGCCCATCACCCGGCAGGCCTGGGTCACGCTGCCCAGCTGCTTGGCCAATTCCAGCAGGCCTACCTTGGCCTTGATCACCTTGCGCTCGGTCGTCGTCATGACGGTCTCTCCAGTGGCGCCGGCCGGGGCGCTGCGCTTCGCATGGCTCCGCGCCCCGGCCTCTCTGCCCACCGATTCAAGCCGTCCGTCAGATCACGTCAAGACTTCTACAGCTCATCAATTACGAAACGCTCGGACGGGACGCGGCCCTCTCGATTCCGACGCCGAATCACTATCTGCCGCTGCTCTACGTTCTTGCCGCCCCGCAGAACGGCGAAGGCGTCCGTCTTCCGGTCGCGGGCTTTGATGGGGGATCGATTTCGATGCTGCCGGTGCAGATCGGATAGGTTGCGGCAACTGCGGATCACGGCTGCCAGATACATTCGCCTGACATTATATTCCAGACGGCGGCAAAGCCGCGCTCCAGAACCCGAATGGGACGCCGGCCGATGCGTTCGGCCGTTGCTAAACACTGACTATCGTGAAGGGTCCGACCTTAGGATGCCCGCCACTATCCTCTGATCAAGTTGGTATCTCGTGGAGTTTCAAGCCCGGATACTTCCAATTTCGGCAGGCCTTGGAGAGGACATCATGCGCAAGGTATTGGTTACCGCGGGTGCTTCTGGCATCGGCAAGGAGATCGCTGCCGCTTTCCTATCGGCCGGTGACAGCGTCTACACTTGTGACATCAACCGCACTGCGCTGGACGCAGCGGCGCGCGAACTGCCGGGCTTGAGGACCGGCTTGTGCGATGTCGGCGACCGCAAGCAAATCGAAGCGATGATGGCCGACGCGGTTTCGCAACTCGGCGGCATCGATATTCTGGTCAACAACGCAGGCATCGCCGGGCCGACCGCACCCGTTCAGGACGTCGATCCTGACCAGTGGGAGGCCGTCCTCAAGATTGATTTGACCGGAACCTTCTTGATTACCAAAGCCGCGATCCCGCACCTGATCGCCTCGGGTCACGGTGTCATTGTGATCATGTCATCGGCCGCCGGGCGGTTCGGCTACCCCAACCGAAGCCCGTATGCGACGGTCAAGTGGGGCCTGATCGGCTTCATGAAGACGCTTTCGATGGAACTCGGCGAACATAACATTCGGGCCAACGCGATTCTTTCCGGAGCTGTCGATGGCGCACGAATCCAAAAAAGTGTTAAGGCCGGGGCAAGGCTTTTGGCATTTCGATAGATGAAGGCGACGGCGATGGCCAACCAATCGCTCAAATCCTTGGTCGACCCTAAGGATATCGCCGCGCTGGCCGTCTTCCTGACGTCGGACGCCGCCAAGTCGATCTCCGGCCAGATCATGCCGATCGACGGCGACATGCAACGAAATTGAACCTCGGCGCCGCGCATTTTGCACGGCCTGCAATGACCTTGTTCGAAACAAAAGCGCGCTGCGGCGTGCGAGGAGAATTACGATGGCCGGCAAGGTCCTATGGCTTTCTAAAGGGCGCCGCCTTCAAGGGTTGGCTGGCGCATATGGGACACGCGGCCCTTTACCGGATGCACCAGCTTGACGTGGCCCGTCCGTGGTGCCGTGATCTGGCTAGCCGCAAATCTTTGCCGCTCGGTCCAGCCGCGCGTGCGTACAAGCTGAACTGACGGGCCTTCGGCACCACGCGTCTCGAGCGTGATGTTGGGGTTCAGTGACAGCACGATTGCAATGGGGTCGGCCACAGTCACGACAGGAGACTGAGCGTGAAAATCGTTCTCATCGGTGTCACTGGACGTGTGGGATCACGGTTGGCGACTGAGCTTCTTTCCCGTGGCCACGCGGTTACCGGCATCGCGCTGCACGCCCTACGCGACGTGCGCTCAGGTATTGAGGTTCTGGAGGCCGATGCGACGAAACCGGATTCTTTTGTGCCTCGCCTTGCGGGTAACGACACCGTGATCAGCGCCTCGCGGTTTGTCACCTCGCGGATGCCTTGATCGCCGCCGTGAAAACAGCGGGCATCAAAAGGCTTCTCGTTGTACGCGGAGCCGGTAGCCTCGACGTCGCGCCGGGCAAGGCGTTGATGGATACTGATGGTTTTCCAGATGCGTTCAGGGCCGAAGCAAAGGCCGGGGCCCGATTTCTCGAAAGACTGAGGATGCAGCCCGATCTCGACTGGACCTTCCTTTCTCGGTCTGCAGACTTCGCTCCAGGTGAGCGCACGGGACACTTTCGGCTCGGCGCCGATCAATTGCTCCGTGATGCTCAGGGCAAGAGTCACATTTCGATGGAAGACTTCGCGATCGCGATGGTCGATGAACTTGAACAGCGGACGTATAGCCGCCAGCGCTTCACAGTCGGATACTAGCCGCCGGCAGTCATCAAAAGGAGATCATCATGGCTGAGCATACCTCCCCCAACAGCGCATCTGTTGTCCTGACGAACCTAGGCAAGCTGCTCCCTGAGCTGGAACCGCTGTATGAGGACATTCACGCCCATCCCGAATTGTCGATGCACGAGACGCGAACGGCGGGTATCGCCGCCGATAAACTCAGGAAAGCCGGTTACGAGGTGACGGCCGGGGTGGGCCAGACGGGTGTGGTTGGACTGCTCCGCAACGGCGAA
>DATLTH010000126.1:0-4938 GCA_035533695.1 Allostellaceae bacterium
CGGCGCCAGCAGGGCCGCCTGGCCGCCGCTTTCGACCGCGATCAGCATCGCCAGCAAGGCGACGACGGTCTTGCCGCTGCCGACATCGCCCTGCAACAGCCGCATCATCCGGCGCGGCATCTGCATGTCGCCGGCGATCTCTGCGAGCGCCTGGCGCTGGCTGATGGTCAGGGCAAAGCCGAAGCCGGCTTCGGCGCGCGCCTGCAACGCGCCCGTTCCGGCGAGCACCCTGCCGCGCCGGCGGCGCCGGCGGGCGCGCACCAACGCCACCGCCAGCTGGCTGGCGAGAATTTCGTCGTAGGCGAGGCGCTGGCGCGGCGGGCTCAGCGGGTCGAGGTCGGCTGCACTCTGCGGCATGTGCGCGAGGCCGATCGCCTCGTGCCAATCGGGCCATCCGCGCCGCGCGCGCAATGCCGGGTCGAGCCAATCCGCGAGTGCCGGCGCGCGCTCCAACGCCGCCGCAACGGCCCGCGTCACGACCCGCGACGACAAGCCGGCTGTCAGCGGATAGACCGGCTCGATCGGCTTGATCTGCTCGGCCTGCTCGGGCATGACGACATAATCGGGGTGGGCGATCTGCGGCATGCCGTCGTAGTATTCGACCCGGCCGCTGATCACCCGCTCGGCGCCAACCGGCAATAGGCGATGGAGGTAGTCGCCTTTGACGTTGAAATAGACCAGCATCAGGCTGCCGCTGGCGTCGCCGACGAAGATGCGATAGGGGCGGCGGCCGAGCCCCGGCTGGTGGCGCTCGACCCTGGCGGTGACCGTGATGACCGAGCCCTCCGGCCACTCGCGCGGGTGCAGGCCGCCGATCTTCGGCGCGGCGCGGCGGTCGACCAGCCCCGAAGGCAGATGCCACAGCAAATCGACGACCAGCGGCCCCGTCGCCCGCTCGATCAGCCGGCCGAGCTGCGGCCCGATGCCGGGCAAATTCGTCACCGGCGCAAACAGCTTGTCGAGGAGGGCAGGACGCATGGCTGCCAGGATGCCAGCAAATGGCGGCTGACGCAGCCGCCGCGCATGGCTATATCGATGCGGCGATGCCAGCACCAGATTCCGCCATCCGCCGCAAGCGGCTCTTGTTCCGCTCGTGGCACCGCGGCACCCGCGAGGCCGATTTGATCCTCGGCTCGTTTGCCGACGCGCATCTGGGCGGCTTCGATGCCGGCCAGCTCGACCGCTACGAGGCGCTGCTGGAATGCCCCGACGCCGAGCTGTTCGACTGGATCACCGGCCGCACCGCGCCGCCCTCCGAACATGACACCGAGGTGACCCGGCTGCTGCTCGCCTTCCGCTATTCTCCGCGTGCTCCGTGAAACCGCTCGCCGCCCTTGCCCGCTCGCTGGCCGAGCACCCGCGCACCGTTACATTGTTCGGTGCTCCGGAGGGGCACGACGCCGCGGCGATCGGCACGCTGCTCGCCGAGAGCGGCAGCGGGGCGTGGCTGCATGTCTGCCGCGACGACGGAAGGATGGCGAATTTCGCCGCCGCGCTCGGCTTCTTTCACCCCGGCCTCAACATCCTGACCTTTCCGGCCTGGGACTGTTTGCCCTATGACCGGATATCGCCGAACGGCGAGATCATCAGCCGGCGCATCGACACGCTGACCCGGCTTGCCGGCGGCCGGGAGCCGCGCCCGCTCGTTGTGCTGACCACGGTCAACGCGCTGGTCCAGCTGGTGCCGCCGCGCAAATTGTTTGACGGACGGGTGCTGACCCTGGGGCCCGGCGGGCATATCCCGCTCGACCGGCTGCAGAGCTTTTTCCGCAATAACGGCTACCTGCGCACCGATACGGTGCGCGAGCCGGGCGAATATGCGGTGCGCGGCGGCATCGTCGATCTCTACCCGGCCGGCGCGGCGATGCCGATCCGCCTCGATTTTTTCGGCGATACGCTCGAAAGCCTGCGCAGCTTCGATCCCTTGACCCAGCGCTCATCCGGGACGCTCGAGGGTTTCGAGTTGCGTCCGGTCAGCGAAGTCTTGCTCGACGACGCCGCGATCCAGCGTTTCCGCTCGCGCTACCGCGAAGCCTTTGGCGCGGTCGGCACCGACGATCCGCTCTACGAGGGGGTCAGCGCCGGGCACCGCCACGCCGGCATGGAGCATTGGCTGCCGTTCTATTACGAGACCCTGGAGACATTGTTCGATTATCTGCCGGGCGCGGCGTTGTCGTTCGACCACCAGGTGGCGGAGGCGCGCGCCCACCGGCTCGAATCGATCGCCGATTTCTACGCCGCCCGCCGCAGCATGAGCGGGCCGGGGAGAACAGCGACGCGCGGCACTGCGCCGCTCTACCGTCCGGTGCCGCCGGAGCAGTTGTTTCTCGACGAAGCTGCATGGCAGCGGAGGCTCGACGGTCGGGCCGTGCTGCAAATGTCGCCGTTTGCCGCACCCGACGAGCAGCCGGACGCGTTCGACGCCGGCGCGCGGCCGGCGAAGAGTTTTGCCGCCGAGCGCGCCGATCCGAAGGTCAATTTGTTCGAGGCGGTGCGCGACTATCTCGCCGGCGAACAGAAAGCCGGCAAGCGGGCGGCGATCGCCGCCTACAGCGAGGGTTCGGCCGACCGAATCGCCACGGTCCTGCGCGAGCACGGGGTCGGCGAATTGCGCCGGGTGGCCGACGGCAATGCGCTGGGAAAATTGCCGAAACAGGCGGCCGGCCTGGCCATCCTGCCGCTCGAGCAGGGTTTCGTCACCGAGCGGCTGGTGCTGCTTGGCGAACCCGACATTCTCGGCGACCGGCTGGCGCGGGTGCCACGGCGGCGGCGCAACGTCGACGAGTTCATCACCGAGGCGGCGAGCCTGTCGCCCGGCGATCTGGTGGTCCATGACGAACATGGCATCGGCCGCTACGAGGGGCTGGAGACGATCGCCGTCGCCGGCGCGCCGCATGATTGCCTCAAGGTGCTCTATGCCGGCGACGACCGGTTGTTTGTGCCGGTCGAGAATATCGAGGTGTTGTCGCGCTACGGCTCCGAGGAGGCCGGGGCGCAGCTCGACCGCCTGGGCGGCGTCGCCTGGCAGTCGCGCCGGGCGCGGGTCAAGCGGCGCATCCGCGAGATCGCCGGCGAACTGATTCGCATCGCCGCCGAGCGCCAGCTGCAGCCGGGGGAAAGCCTGGTGCCGCCCGAGGGGCTGTACGAAGAGTTCGCGGCGCGCTTTCCCTATCCCGAGACCGACGACCAGTTGCGCGCGATCGAGGACACGCTCGGCGATCTCGCGGCCGGCAAGCCGATGGACCGGCTGATCTGCGGCGATGTCGGCTTCGGCAAGACCGAGGTGGCGTTGCGCGCGGCGTTCATCACCGCGTTTGCCGGCGGGCAGGTCGCGGTCATCGTGCCGACGACGCTGCTGGCGCGCCAGCACTACCGCACCTTCAGCGAGCGCTTTGCCGGGCTGCCGGTCAAGATCGGGCAACTGTCGCGCCTCGTCGCGGCCAAGGATGCCAAGCAGATCAAAAGCGAGATCGCCGAGGGCAGGATCGAGATCGTCGTCGGGACCCACGCGCTGCTCGCCAAGGATGTGCATTTCGCCCATCTCGGCCTTGTCATCGTCGACGAAGAGCAGCATTTCGGCGTCGCCCAGAAGGAGCGGCTGAAGCAGCTGAAGGCCGATGTGCATGTGTTGACGCTGACCGCGACGCCGATCCCGCGCACGTTGCAACTGGCGCTCAGCGGGGTGCGCGAGATGAGCGTCATCGCGACGCCGCCGATCGACCGGCTGGCGGTGCGCACGTTCGTGACGCCGTTCGACCCGGTGGTGGTGCGCGAGGCGATCCTGCGCGAACGCGACCGCGGCGGGCAGATCTTCTATGTCGCGCCGCGCATCGCCGATCTCGACGAGGTGCGCGAGGAACTGCGCCGGATGGTGCCGGAAATCCGCGTCGCGGTGGCGCACGGCAGGATGGCGCCGAGCGAACTCGAAACGGTGATGACCGCGTTCGACGAGCGCGCCTTTGACCTGCTGCTGTCGACCAACATCATCGAGTCGGGGCTCGACATCCCGACCGCCAACACCTTGATCGTGCACCGCGCCGACATGTTCGGCCTGGCCCAGCTCTACCAGTTGCGCGGCCGCATCGGGCGCAGCAAGGTGCGCGCCTACTGCTATCTGACTTTGCCGGAAAAGAAGCAGCTGGCGCCGACCGCGCTGCGCCGCCTCGACGTGATGCAGACCTTGGACACGCTGGGGGCGGGCTTCCAGTTGGCCAGCCACGATCTCGACATTCGCGGCGCCGGCAATTTGTTGGGCGACGAACAGTCCGGCCATATTCGCGAAGTCGGCATCGAACTCTACCAGCACATGCTCGAAGAGGCGGTCGCCGCGGCGAAGAGCGCCGGCGGCGCGGAAGACGAGGCCGCTGCCGAGGACTGGAGCCCGCAGATCACGGTCGGGATGCCGGTGCTGATCCCGGAAGCCTATGTCGCCGATCTCGGCGTGCGGCTCGGGCTCTACCGCCGCATCGCCCAATTGTCCGACCGGCGCGAGCGCGACGCCTTTGCCGCCGAATTGATCGACCGCTTTGGCAAGCTGCCGGGCGAGGTCGAGAATTTGCTGCAGATCATCGCGATCAAACGCGCGTGCCGCGAGGCCGGGGTCGAGCGGGTCGAGGCGGGGCCCAAGGGCGCGGTCGTCACCTTGCGCGGCAACCGCTTCGCCAACCCGGCGGGCCTCGTCGAATTGATCCAGAAGCAGGCCGGCACGCTGCGGTTGCGGCCTGACCAAAAACTCGTCTACCTGCGCAACTGGGACGACGACAAGGAGCGCCTCGCCGGCGTCACCCGCCTGCTGCAAGCGCTGGTCAAGCTCGCCCGCGCCGGCACACCGGACGCCGCCCCGGCGATGCCGACGGTGACGCCCGAGCTGGTCAAGACGCGCGCGGCGGGGCGGTAATCTAATCAGCAACCCCGTCGCTACGTTTCCAAATAGGCCGC
>DATLTH010000127.1:0-2125 GCA_035533695.1 Allostellaceae bacterium
GCGATGTCGTTGACGCTGATCATCGCCTCGCCCGCGCCGCCCCACAGGATGACCTCGTCGCCCACTGCCGCGCCGGGCACGTCGGTCAGATCGACCATCGTGAGGTCCATGCACACCGCGCCGACCACCGGCGCACGCCGCCCGCGTATCATCACTTCACCGCCATGTTGGAGTCCCCGCCGGTAGCCGTCGGCGTAGCCGACCGCGAGCACGCCGATCGCGCTCGGCCGCGGGGTGACGAAAGTATGGCCATAGCTGACGCCGACCCCGGCCGGCACGCGCTTGACCTGGACCACGCGGGTTTTGAAGGTCATCACGGGCCGCAGTTCGACCCGCTCGCGCACGGCCGGCACGGGTGGCAATCCATAGATCGCAAGCCCGGGGCGCAGCAGGCTGTAGTGCGCGTCGGGCCGCAGGACGGAGGCGGCGGAGTTGGCGACGTGGGCGACCCGCGGATCGATCCCGGCCGCCCGCAGGCGTGCGACCGCGGTATTGAACACATCGAGCTGCGCGTCGGTTATGGGACTTTGTGGATCGCCGGCATTGACCAGCAAAGTGCACACGCCCTCGACCGTCAGCGACGGGGCGCGGCCGAGTTCCGCGATCGCCTGGTCCAATTCGCCGGGAAGAATCCCGAGCCGAGTGGCGCCGCTGTCGATCTTCAGGTGAATGCGAAAATTCGCGCGGGCCTGCGCTTCCACGGCGCGCTGCAGCGGCGCGATAAGCGCCGCGTCGTATACGAATGGCGTGAGGTCGAGGCCGACGATCTCCTCCATCTCACCGGCGAGAAATCCTCCGAGCAAGTAGATACGCTCGTGCACGCCGGCCGCCCGCAACTCGCGCGCCTCGCACACCCGGGCGACGCCGAAATGGCCGCAGCCCTCGCCGCGGAGCGCCCGTGTGACTTCGATCGCGCCGTGCCCGTAGGCGTCGGCCTTGACCACCGCCATCAGTTCGGCCCCGCAACCGGCCGTCTTGATCGCCCGGTAGTTGGCGCCGAGCGCCCCCAGGTCGATCTCGGCCACGCTCGGCGGCCCGCTCACCGTTTCCATCGATGCCCTCAAACCGTCCTTGCGATTCTCTCTCCAGATGCGCTTGATGATACCGGGATGATACCGGTAGGACCTGTTTTTTGACACTCCCCCGCCCAAGTGATATTCACACAATTGGCTGGGGGTGTGCGCGCACGAAGGGCGCACTGAGAAGGAAACCCCTCGAACCTGATCCGGGTAATGCCGGCGTAGGGAAGCCGCGCTCCGCCCCTCGCTAGACGGTGGAACGATCGCGGTTCCGCCTAAAGCCGCTTGCCCGAAGCCGGGGAAGCGGCTTTTTCGATGCCCGAAATCCCATCGCGCTTCGCGATTCAGCTCAACGGTGAAGAGTACACGGTCGAGGGCGACGCCGGCCTGCCCGCGCTGCTCGAACGGCTCAAAATGCGCCGCGGCCGGGTGGCGGTCGAAATCAACCAGGCCGTGATACCGCGCGCACAATACGACGCGGTCACGCTCAAGCCCGGCGACACGGTCGAGTTAATCAATTTCGTCGGAGGCGGGTAAGCGCGCGAGCCGCGCGCGCCGGGCGCGCGGCCGGTGTATGATTGGACCCATGGAACACGACCATTTCGAACTGGCCGGCAAGGTTTTTCACTCCAGGCTGATCGTCGGCACCGGCAAGTACCGCGATTTCGCCGAGACCCGCGCGGCGGTCGAGGCGAGCGGCGCCGAGATCGTCACGGTGGCCGTACGCCGGGTCAATATCGCCGATCGCAAGAGCGAGAATCTGCTCGACTATATCGATCCCAAGCGATACCAGATCCTGCCCAACACGGCCGGATGCTACACGGTCGAAGAGGCGGTGCGCACCTGCCGCCTGGCGCGCGAGGCCGGCGTGGGCGACATGGTCAAGCTCGAAGTCATCGGCGACCAGAAAACCTTGTTCCCCGACGTGCCAGCGACGATCGAAGCGGCGAAGATCCTGGTCAAGGAAGGCTTCAAGGTACTGCCCTATATCACCGACGATCCGGTGGCGTGCCTGCGGCTGGCCGAGATCGGATGCGCGGCGGTGATGCCGCTGGCGGCGCCGATCGGCTCCGGAATGGGCATCCGCAACCCCTTCAACCTGCGGA
>DATLTH010000128.1:0-6282 GCA_035533695.1 Allostellaceae bacterium
TCCCAGCGCAGCGCCAACGAGAGCATCTTGCTCAGTACGCTGACGACCCGGTTTGCCCGGTAGGGCGTGCCGGCCTTGGTGATCTTGCGATGCAGTCGCTCTATGTCGGCAAGGCGGACGTCGGCAACCTTGCGCCGGCCGAGTTCGGGCCGGACCCACTGGTTGATGAGTCCTTCGTCTTCGCGTCGGCTGCCGGGGCGCTTGCGGGAAGCGTGCTCGTCGAGATAGCGGTCGACGAGCTCGTTGACGGTCGGGGCCGCGCGTTCCTCATGGCGCTCACCCATGACATCGCGACCCTGATCGATCTTCCGCTTGAGAGCCTTCGCCTCATCGCGCGCCGCAGCAACCGCCCAATCCGGAAAACTGCCGATCGTGAACCTGCGCTCGATGCCGTGGATGCGGTAATTCAACACAAAGGACCGGGCGCCGGCCTTTGTGACCCGCAGCCCGAAGCCCCTCACCTCGCTATCGTAAACGATCCGGTAGGGCTTGCCATCGACCGGCGGCGCCTCCGCCTTCGCGATGCTCTCGGATAGCTTGGTCGCCATGCCTCGCACTCCCGGTGTCCGCCGTGTCCGCACCCGTGTCCGCACCGTCAGCGGCGCGCCGTGGCGTCATGGTGTCGCGGAATGTCTGTGGCTGTCAACCATTGTCACAAGAGTTTCCGCGACGTCTGGCGATTTCGGCGGAAAACCGTGTCCGCAGCTTTGGGTTAAAAAATCGTCTGATCCCAGATTGTGGATCTGGATGTCGTGGGTTCAATTCCCATCACTCGCCCCACTTTATCGGGACCGGCAGACCGAAACGCGATGAACCGGATATATCGCCTCTTCGAAGCGTCCCCCGAAGCGGCGTTTGCCGAACTCGATGACAACCTGACGCAACTCAGCGCGCGATTGGCGGCGGTCTCCGAGGTCGCCGACGCATTGCACCATTCTTTCGAGATGGCGCTGAAGACGCTGACCGCGACAGCCGTCACCGTGCCGGCACCGACCCGCTGGACCTACGATGCGCGCCTGCCCAATCGCTATTTCGATGGCGTTTTCGCGCCGGAAATCACGCCCGATGTGGCAAAACGCTGGGTGCGTCGGGCCGGTTCGCTGAAGACGCGCCTCGCGCTGCCCCGCAACGTCCAATATGACTTCTCGATCGGGGTGGCGGACTTTGTCGTCCCCGAGTGCCAGGCGACGCTTCGCCTTGCCGTTGACGGCAACACCTACCCTTGGCTATCCGTCGAGGGCAACGTATTCTCTACCATCATCCCCGAGGACTTGCAGGCCCAGGACCTGGAATTCGAGGTCTCGGTCGATCCGGAACTGGTGCCTCACGACAAGGATGTCAGTTTCTCTTTCAGCTGCATCGATATCGTCAGACGCGGGATAGCGGCCAACGGCCCGCAGGATGACCCGCAGGAGCGCTGAATGTCTGAAAGCCCCGATGCGGCAAAGCCGTACAGCCAAAGTCGGGCCGGGCGGCAGCTTGACTTCCGCAGGCGACCGGTACACAAAAGCTGCGTTTCACTGTGAAGACACCGAAGGATTCGATGGCGAGGACTGGCGCTTCCTTAGAAGATCGCGGGGCCGACAGCACGTTGCTGCAAATGGTGCTGACGAAGCTGCAGTATTTGTCGTCCGACATGGCGAAACTGCGATTGGCGGTCGCTGAATTGAAGGGGTTGTCGGAGGACGGGCTGCGCAACGGCGTGCCGAGTTCGGTCTATATCGATGCCGACACGGTCGGGCCATTCGAGCGCGGGTTTTACGCTCGCGAATACGATGGACAGGGTCGGCCGTTCCGCTGGACCGGCGATGGCGATTTCGTCGAGCTGCGCTTTTTTATCGATCGCAGCGTTGCCAATCAGTTTCTCATCACCGGGTACCTGCCGAGCAATACGTCGCTTGGATCGATGCGCGCTTTTGTCGATTATTTGCCGGTAACCCTCGATGTCAGCCATGATGACGGCCACCTGACTCTGTCCGGCGAGTTGCCACCCGCTCCGCTCGAAACCCGGGCGACCCTGACGGTCTGGTCGGAGGATCGCCCGGCGCTGGAAGCGAACGCCGACGGACGCACGCTGTGGTTCGTTTTTTCCAGCCTCGCGGTCGATCCAATCGAGGAAGACGAGGCGGCGGTCGCGGCCCCCATGGCGGTCCCCCTGGCGGTCCCCCTGGCGGTCCCCCTGGCGGTCTCGGGCGCGGATGCCGGGCGAGCGGCCGAACTGACGGCGCCCGACGAACCGGGCGACGTCGCGACACCCGAAGCGGACACGGCTGAAGAGGCGCCGGAAATCGTCAAGAGGGCGGCGCCGGCGCGGTCCGCCGGCGCACAACGGCGCCGCCGGTGAGCGCTACCCGTCGGCGGCCTGTCCCATCCGCACAGAGGGTTGCGGCACCGGCGACCCGGTCCGGTACGGCGGCCGCTCCCGACATAACGGCGGTCATCTGCACCTATAATCGCCACGATTTGCTGCTCGACGCGATCCACGGCCTGCAGGCGCAGACGCTCGACCCCGAGCGCTATGAAATAATCGTCGTCGACAATTCGACGGACCTTGAGGCCCGCACCGAGTTCTGGCGCGCTGCGCCGCCATCGCGGAACCTGCGCGTCCTCACCGAGGACATCCCCGGCCTGTCGCGCGCGCGCAATATCGGGATGCGCGCGGCCGCCGCGCCGATTATCGCCTATATCGACGACGATGCGGTCGCTGTTCCCGAGTGGCTGGAGGCGCTGCTCGGAATTTTCGATACGGATCAGGCTGTCGGCATCGCCGGCGGACCGGTCGAGCCGATCTGGCCGAACTCGGCACCACCGTGGCTGCACAAATGGTTGCAGGGGTTTCTCACGATCGTCGATCTCGGGCCTCAGCCGCGCATGCTGAAGGAGACAGAATGGCTCGCCGGGACAAATATCGCCTTTCGCAAGGCCGCTCTCGAATCCGCCGGCGGTTTTAACGAGATGCTGGGGCGGGTCAAGAGCACGCTGCTGTCGAATGAGGAACTCGCCGTCGCCAAGAATATCCACGACGAGGGATTGATCTCGTTCTACATCCCCAAAGCCCGCGTGTTTCATCGCGTGCACGCCGATCGCGTCTCACAAGCCTGGATGCGCCGGCGCGCCAGTTGGCAACTGGTTTCCGATATACTGACCGACAGCGTGCAGAACGCCGACCCGCAGCAATCGTGGAATGATCTCGGCGATTACCTGATGCGTTTGCCGCCCGAAATGCGCAATGCGCGCGGCCTGTTCTACGACACGCCGGATCCGGAGTTGTTCCTGAAGCAATGCAGGGCACTCGGCGCGCTGATGCATCTGCTGCTCGATTCCGGCCAAGACCCCGACCCGATCCAGTCATAGCCATGCAGCGGCAGACCCTGCGAGCGCTGGTGGTTTCCCCGAGCGCCAGCCATCCCCGCGACTACGGCAACCGCAACCGCGTATGGCAGACCACCAGCTTTCTGAAACGCCTCGGCTACGACATCACCTTCGTCCTTTATCCGCTCGAGACGGATTGGGCACGAGGGATTCCACCAAGCTACGCCGATATGAAAGAGGCTTGGTCAGACGTCATCGTCATCCCGCCCTCGATGCCGCTGCACCAGCGCGCGCGCGGCGCGCATCACGAGATCGACGAATGGTGGGACCCGGAAATTGGCCACTATCTGTCGTGGCTGTTTCAGCGGCAGTTTTTTGACGTCATATTTGTCAACTACAGCTATCTTTCGAGAGCTCTGGAGCTGGCGCCAAGAAATACAATCAAGGTTCTGGATACGCATGATCTATTTGCGGGCCGAAAGGAACTGCTCGCCCAGAACGATGTCGCTCCCGAGTTTTTCTATACGACGGCGGAGCAGGAGCGGATAGCCTTCGACCGCGCCGATATTATTCTGGCGATCAAGGACAGCGAGCGTGAGGCGATCCGAGCCATGACCCGGCGGACCGTGCTGTCGCTGCCGTTTTATCCGGCCGATCTGCCGGCCGCCGCCAGTCCGGGCCGCGAGGTCGACCTGCCGGCGCTGCGGCGTCCGGCGGGCGATACGGAGCTGGTTGTCGGCTTCATCGGCGCCGAGAACAGCGTAAACATCGTCAACATCAGCCGCTTTCTTACAGAAATGGGACGGCTTGTGCCGATTTATACGCCGTCACTGCGCATCGTCATCGCCGGCAATGTGTGCCGCGGGTTGTGGTCCGACAACCCGGCCGTTCGGCTGGTCGGCCCCGTCGAAAACATCAACGATTTCTACGATGCGGTCGATGTCGTCGTCGTGCCTTTGAGCTTTTCGACCGGCATCAAGATCAAAGTCGGCGAGGCGCTGGCCTACGGTAAACCGGTCGTTGCCACCGCTAACGGCTTCGACGGCTACCCGGCCTTCGACCCGTTTCACCGCCTGCCGGATGTTCCCAGCGCTTGTCGGGCGCTGATAAAGCTGGCGTGCGACCCGCCGCGACTGGCGCTGCTTGCCGAGCACACGATGATGGCCGCTCGCATGGCCGGGCTGGCCACGTCGGGCAGTCTGGAGAGTTTGGCGCAGGCGCTGCACAATCGCGTCAGACGCATTGTCTTCGTTACCGACAAGCCGTTCTGGCGGCGCGACACGCTGTGGCATGAGCGGCTTTATCAGTGGTACGAGCTGATGTCGTACTTGGCTCCTACCATTTGCCTCGCGATCGGCGACTATCCGGACGCATCGCTTCAGGAACCGGGTTCCGTGCAGGGTACGATCATTGCGGTCGAGCCTGACCCGCCGGGCGGCGATCCGACATCATTGGAGCGAGCGCTGCGCGACCTGCTCGCGCCCCTCGTGGAGCTCGGCCAGCTCCATTGCATAATTTCCGTCCGGCAGACGCTGGCCGCGGAGGTCGAGACGGCCGCCAGCGAACATGGCAACACATTGGTCATCGATAGCTGGGGTGATGCCGACCTGGCAGGCGATGACGGCGACGCCGAGCTCTTAGCCTTCGCCGGCGGCGTCCCCGATCTCTCGCTGCAAGGTGCGGCGATGGATCCCCTGTCGCTGTCGACGGCGCCGTTGCGCTATATCCCGCATAAGTTGGCGCACTGGGCCGCCAAGAGCGAGGCGCCGCATATCGTCGTCGTGCTTTGTTCGGCCGATCCCGCCGCGCGCCGCGAACTCGAGCTTCTGTTGCCGCCGGCGAGGCGCGCGGTGGGCCGGGTGACGGTGGTGGGCCGCACTGGCGATCCGCTGGCGGATGTGGACGACGCCGAGTTCCTGTCTTGGGCAGCGACCGTCGGGCGGATCAGCACCCTGTTGCTGGTCGGCTCCGATCTGAGGATGCGGCGCCTCTACCATGCGGCGGCGGGATATCTTGAAATCCCGTGCGAAGAGGCCGCGCTCGAACGGTTTCCGTTCCTGCACCGCGACGCAGGCGGACAGACCGAACTGGTGCACTCAACCCCGCAGTTGCTGCGGCGGATCCTGTCGCATGGGAGCGGCGTGTCACCCAGTGACACGCATGACGCCGGCTGGAGCCGGATCTGGCAAATCCTGGAGGCGGCATAGTTCCGCAGAGCGCAGCCTCCGCTCTGCCCTGAATTTACCCTGTCGCGGGCACGCCGCTCGAAACCATCGGCATCACAGCGTCAGCCCGCCGTCGACGATTACCGTCTGGCCGGTGACCATCGCCGCGCCGGCGCACAGGAAGAAGATCACTTCGGCGATGTCTTCGGGCCGGCAGGCGCGCTTCAGCGGCGTGCGCTCGATCGATTGCGATTTACGGTCGGCCGGCCAGTCCTTGTTCCACGGGCTGTCGACAAAGCCGGGCGCCACGGCGTTGACTCGAACATCGGGGGCCAGCGTCCGGGCGAGGCTGCGCGTCAGGTTGATGACCCCGGCCTTGCTGGTCGCATAAGGGATGCTGCTGCCGCTGCCCTGCACCCCGGCGATCGAGGCGGTGCTGCAGATTGCGCCCTTCGCTTGCCGAAGCGCTCCGACCGCGGCATGGGTGCAGCGGAACGGGCCGATTAGGTTGGTCATCAGGATCGACTGCCAGAATTCCTCGGAGAGCGCGTCGAGATCGGCGAACGGGATCGGCGCCGTCGCCGCCGGGGTTCCGGCATTGTTGACAAGAAAGTCGAGGCGGCCGAGGGCGTCGATCGCGCCCGCGACCATCGCTTCGGCTTCGCCCGGATGCGACACGCTGCCCGGCGCGGCGATGACCCGGTGGCCGCGGCCCGCCAGGCGCGCGACCTGCTGCGGCCCGCGCGGAGCGTCGCCCAGAAAGTTCACCGCGACGGTCGCGCCGCAGCGGGCAACCGCCTCGACG
>DATLTH010000129.1:0-3502 GCA_035533695.1 Allostellaceae bacterium
GACCCACAAGGCCAGCCACGCCGCCGGCACATGGATGAACATGATACGGACGCTCTCGCCCTGCTGGTAATCGGGCGGGGCAAACACCAATGCCCAGACAAGGCCGATCGCCAGCACGGCGGCGCTCGCCCCGCCGAGCCAGGGCAGGGCGGTACCGCTGACGCGCATAAAGCGCGCCGGATTGGCTAAGCGAGTCAGCATCGCGGCGCCTTTCTTAACCGGCCGCCGGCATCTTAGCGCATTGCGGGCCGAGCGTCAGTGCGACGCAGCGGCGCTGGCGGCCGATGAAGTTGGGTGATACCCTTAATACGAGTATAATTCTCGTATAAAGGGAGTTTGTGGGATGTATAGGTCGAGGCATTTGCTCGGATGGATCGGCTTGGGCATGCTGCTGTTATGTGCTTCGCCAAGCGTCCTGCCAAGCCTCGCTGCGGCGTGCGAGCACCGATCGCACGCCGTGCTGCGCGCGTTTCAGCGGGAGCATCCCTGCCCGTCGACCGGACAGACCAGCGGCCGTTGCCCCGGCTATTGGAAAGATCACATCCAGCCGCTCGCTTGTGGAGGACCCGATGCGGTCGCCAATCTGCAATGGCAAACGATCGCAGCGGCCAAAGCCAAAGACAAATGGGAGCGGAAAACTTGCAGAAGGGCGCCTTCTGGTGACCTCTAATCGAGCGCCTGGCGCAAGGCCGCGGCGGTCGCCAGCGGCGCCAATGCCAGGGCCGCCAGGGTGACGGCGCCGAGCAGCAGCAAATGGGCATGCGCTGCCTCCCCGGTGAGGGTCGCCTCGACCGCGCCGGTGCCGAAAATCAGCACCGGCAGATAGAGCGGCAACACCAGCAGCGCGACCAATACGCCGGGCCGCCGCGCCCCCAGGGTCAACGACGCGGCGATCGCGCCCAGGAGGCTCAGCGCCGGGGTCCCGATCAACAGTCCGAGCATCAGAACCGGGATCGCCTGCGGATCGAGATCGACGAAGACCGCAAGAACCGGGCTGATCAGGGTCAACGGCAGGCCGGTCGTGAGCCAATGCGCCGCAATCTTGGCCAAGACGGCGAGTTCGAGCGGCGACGCCGACAGCACGATCAGGTCGAGCCCGCCATCGGCATGATCGGCGGCGAACAGCCGGTCGAGGCTCAAGACCGCCGCCAGCAATGCCGCCACCCAGACGATCCCGGCGGCGATATGCCCGAGGAGTTCCGGCTCCGGGCCGACGCCGAACGGAAACAGCAATACCGCCAGCACGAAGAAACCGAGCACCAGCCCCACTTCGCCGCCCTGCCGCAACGACAGGCGCAGGTCGCGCCGCAACAGGCCGAGAAACGGCGCCATCACCACAAGGCCGCGACGGCGGCTTCAGGAGGCGCGGCAAAGTCGTCGAGCACGATGATGTCGGCATCGGCCAGCGTCAGCTTCTGGTGCGTCGCGATCGCCACGCGGCCGCCGGCCGCGCGGTGCTCGGCAATGGCAGCGGCGAGGCACGCTTCGCCGTCGCGATCGAGCGCGGCGGTCGGCTCGTCGAGCAGCCACACCGGCGCCGGCGCGGCGACGAGACGGGCGAGCGCCAGGCGCCGCCGCTGTCCGGCCGACAGCCAGCGGCACGGCCAGTCGGCGACCGCGCCAAGCCCAAAATCCGCCAGCGCCGCGTCGATCGCCGGGGTCGCCGTACCGCGCATTGTTGCCCAGAAGCCGAGGGTTTCGCGCGGGGTCAAGGCCGGCTTGGTCGCATCGAGATGCCCGACATAATGGAGCTGGGCGCGGTAGTGCGCGGCGTCCTGTGCGACCGGCACGCCGCCCCACAGCAGCTCGCCCGAATCGGGGATGAGCAGCGTCGCGAGCAGGCGCAACAGGCTGGATTTGCCGCTGCCGTTGCTGCCGGTCAGCACCAAGGCCCCGCCCGCCGCGAGCCGGCAGTCGAGCTCGGCAAAAACGAGCCGCTCGCCGCGCCGGCAGGCGAGGCGCTCGCCGACCAGTTCCGATTCGCTCGATCGGGCCGGTTCCACGCCGCTCAGAGCAGGCCGCTGGCGCCGAGCGCGCCGCCGGCGGCGATCAGCCACAGCGGGTTGAGCCGGGTCCCCAGCACGATGCCGATCGCCGCGATCGTCACGGCGACGCCGGCCGGGCCGACATCGCCGGAACGCGCCATCGCGTACCCGCCGGCGAGCACCAGCCCGACCGTCATCGGCGCGAGGCCGCGGCGCAGGCGCTGCTGCCAGGCGCGGTCGCGAAACCGGTCCCACCAGCGAAAGACAGCGAAGGCAAGCGTGCACGACGGGCCGAACGTCGCCAGCGCCGCCGCCATGGCGATCGGGACTCCTCCGACCTTCCAGCCGATAAAGCTCGTCAGCAGGATCATGTTGGGTCCGGGGATCGCCTGCACGACCGCGAAGCTGTTGGCGAAATCCTGGTTGCTGATCCAGCCGTGCGAGGTAACGACAAAATCGTGCAGATCCGGCAATACGCCGGGCATCCCGCCAAAGCTGATCAGCGACAACAGCGCGAGGTGCGCGACCAATACCGCGGCCGGGTGGGTCATGCTGCGGCGGGGGCGTTGCGGCCCGCCGCCGCGATGCTGAGCGGCAGCAGCACGATCACCACCGCCAACAGTGGCAATTTCGCCAGCCCGAGGCCGGCAAAGGCCAGCGCGGCAAAGAGCAATGAAGCCGGCCGGCGGCGCTGCGGCAACAATAGCTTGAGGCCGGTGCCGATGATCAGCCCGGCCGCCGCCGCGGCGATGCCGCGCAGGACGCCCTGCAAGACACCGGCATCGGCGTAGCTGAGAAGCAGCGCGCCGGCGGCGAACCCGACGCTCCACGGCATCACGATAAAGCCGGCCAACGCCGCCAGCGCACCGGCGCCGCCGCGGAATTTCGCCCCGATGCACACCGCGAGGCTGACGATATTGGGGCCGGGGAGAAACTGGCAGAAACTCAGCATCTCGACAAATTCTCGGTCGTCGAGCCAGCGGTATCGTTCGACGATGAAGCGGCGCGCCCACACCACCGGCCCGCCGAACGCGCACATCGAAATTTTCAGAAACCCGACAAACAGCGCGGCAAGCGCAATCTCGGCTGCCGGGTTTTCCTCTTCCGCCGTCAACGCCACCGGGCGCCCCTAACGGGCGAAGGCGCGCTGAAATGCGGCCCACACCGTGCGCTGCGCGTTCATCGCATCGTCGAGCGTCGGGACCATGCCGAAAAAGCCGTGGATCATCCCCGGATAATCGCGGTACTCGACCGCGACCCCGTCGCGGCGCAACACCTCGGCATAGCGCACGCCGTCGTCGTGCAGGACATCGCACTCGGCGGTGATGACGATGGCCGGCGCGACCCCGGCAAAACTCGGCGCCTTGAGGGGCGAAGCGCGCCAGTCCTGCGCGTCCGCCAGGCTGCGCAGATAATGCTGCTGGAACCACACCATCGCGGCGCGGGTGAGCACGCCGTAGCCCTCGGCGAAGGTGTCGTAGCTTTCGCTGGTCAGCGCATAATTGCCGACCGGATAA
>DATLTH010000130.1:0-6114 GCA_035533695.1 Allostellaceae bacterium
CAAGCGACGAGCACGAGCGGGTCGAGGACTGGACCGCGCAGGTCTTCGAGACGCTCTTGTTCAACCTGTCGAGCATCGCCCAGCGCGGCTACATCTACGAACAGTTCGGCCTCGACCCGAAGGCGTTGCGCGAGTCGGTCAAGGAGGCTTTTTCGGGCGGCCGCAAGCGCGCGATGCGCGAGAGCACCAACGTGTTCCGCGTCTTGGTCAAGACCTTGTTCAAGGCCGGCATCGTCACCGAGCGCACGATCCATGTTTACGCCGCCTGGATCGACACCGAGGCGATGGAAGCCGAGGGCGATCAGATGGTCGGCGACGCGATCGCCGCCGAGGGCATCGAATACCTGCGCGAGATCAACCGCAGCCGCCGGGTCATCGGCCAGAAGCCGCTGGCGGTATAGCTGCTCCGGGCAATCGGCTGGTTGCCGCGCGGCACCGCCGTGCTAGGGTTCGCCTGCCCTTTTCAAGGCTAACCCGAGCGGAGGAAACCATGGCCCAATCAGCAAACCCCTCGCGCGACGCCGTCCGCGATGTCGTGCCCGACCTGATCAAGTACAGCGAGACCGTGCTGTTCGGCGAGGTGTGGGAGCGCCCCGGCCTGAAAAAGCGCGACCGCAGCCTGATTGTCGTCGCGACGCTGATTGCACTCGGCCGCGAGCGGCAACTGCCGGGACATCTGCAGCGGGCCCTCGACAATGGCGTCACCAAGGCCGAGATCAGCGAGATCATCACCCATCTCGCCTTCTATGCCGGCTGGCCGGCGGCGATGACCGCGGCGCAGATTGCCAAGGACGTCTTCGCGAAAAACCCGTGAGAAAACCCCTCTCCCGCATTGCGGGAGAGGGAGGGACCCGGCGCGAAGCGCTGGGAGGGTGAGGGGCTTTCGGTTGCAGGCGCCCTCACCCGGCTCGCTCCACTCGCCACCCTCTCCCGCAATGCGGGCGAGGGGCAATTGTTTGGAGGCAAAAAGATGAAGGTCGGATTTATCGGGCTCGGCACGATGGGTGCCAGCATGGCGGCGAACCTGCAAAAGGCCGGTTATGAACTCGTCGTCCACGACGTTCGCCGCGCCGCGGCCGAGCGCCATCTGGCTGCCGGCGCGGCCTGGGCCGACACGCCAAAGGCGTTGGCCGCAGAGTGCGAGGTGATCTTTACCTCGCTCCCCGGGCCGCCAGAGGTCGAAGCGGTGGCGCTCGGGCCGAACGGCCTCATTGCCGGGATGAAGGACGGCAGCGCCTATTTCGACCTGTCGACCAACTCGCCGACGCTGGTGCGCGAAATCAACCGGCGCTTTGCCGAAAAGCACCTCTATATGCTCGACGCGCCGGTCAGCGGCGGGCCGAAGGGTGCGGCCTCCGGGCGCCTCGCCTTATGGGTCGGGGGCGACGAGCAGATTTTCAACCGCCACAAAAAGGTGCTCGACGCGATCGGCGACCAGGCGCGCTATATCGGCCCGATCGGCGCCGGCTCGGTCGCCAAGCTGGTGCACAACTGCGCCGGCTATGCAGTTCAATGCGTTATGGCCGAAGTCTTCACGATGGGGGTTAAGGCCGGCGTCGAACCGCTGGCGTTGTGGGAGGCGGTGCGGCAGGGCGCCGGCGGCAGGCGGCGCACCTTCGAGGGGCTGGCCGACCATTTCCTGCCCAACAAATACGACCCGCCGGATTTCGCGCTGCGCCTCGCCCACAAGGACGTGACGCTGGCGACGCAACTCGGGCGCGAAATGAAGGTGCCGATGCACATGGCCAACCTCGCGCTCGACGAATTGACCGCGGCGTTGAACCGCGGCTGGGAGAACCGCGATTCGCGGGTTGCGATGCTGCTGCAGCAGGAGCGCGCCGGGGTCAAGATCGAGGTCGCCGAAGCGGAATTGAAGGCCGCGATCGAGCGCGACGGCAAGGTCTAAGCAGCGATTCCTTGACTGCGACACGAATGGTGGTGCGGGCGGCGATCAGCCCCTCACCCTGCCCTCTCCCCGCAAGCGGGCGAGGGTTTTGACTGTGTGGATACGCCGAAAACCTGCGGAGCGAAATCGGCGCACCGAGCTGAAGGAACGCTCGGTGCGCCGACGCGCAAGGCTCAGGTGTGCCAGCGGAAGGCTTGCTGCTTGCGCTGCGAGCCTTGGCTCAGCTTGATGTTGACGAGGCCCGGACCGGGGTAGTTCATCAATTCGTCGAGCGCGCCGCGAACGTCCTTGGTGTCCTCGACATAGGCGCCGTAGCCGCCGAACGCCTGCATCATCTTGTCGTAGCGGGCGCCGTAGATCAGCGTGTTGGGCCGCATGTTGAGCATCGGGTCGGGCGGGATTTCCGGCATGCCCGGGCCGATGCCGCCATTGTTGAGCACGACGATCTTGGCCGGCATGCCGTAGCGGCACAAGGTCTCCATCTCCATGCCCGAAAAGCCGATCGCCGAGTCGCCGGAGACGTGGACGACCGGCCGGTCGGGGTGCACGACGCAGGACGCGACGACGAGGCCCAGCCCAACGCCCATCGTGCCATAGCTGCCGGCATTAAGGTACGAGTTCGGGTTTTCGAGCGGCATCATGGTTCCGCCGATATCCATCGTCGTCGCACCCTCGCTGCACAGCACGACGTTCTTCGGCAGCCACTCGCGGATGTCGCGGAACAGCCGGTAGTAGGTGCCGGGTGACGATTCGTCGTCGATCTGCGGCTTGATCATCGCCGCATTCTCGGCCGCCTTCTGCGCCAGGGCCTGGCGCCACGGCGAGCCTTGCGGGTGGAACCACTGGCGGCCGGCCAGCGCCTGGTTCATCTGCTGCATGATCGCCTTGCCGTCACCGAGCAGCGCGACCTCGGCGGCCTTGTTCTGGTGCATCGCCTCCGGATTGATGTCGAGCTGGATGACCTTCATATTCGGGTTGTAGCGCGGCGCCTGCCCGAAATGCAGGATCCAGTTGAACCGCGCGCCCATCAGGAACACGACATCGGCCTGCTGCAGCGCCAAGGTGCGGGCGGCGCCGGCCGACAGCGGGTGGTCGTCGGGCATGATGCCCTTGCCCTTCGGGGTGCGCACAAACGGGATCTGGGCGCGCTCCATAAACTTGCGCACTTCCTCGGTGCCGCCGGAATACCCCATGCCCTGGCCGATCAACGCCAGCGGCCGCTCGGCCGATTGCAGCACGTCGAGGGCGCGCTCGATGTCCATCGGCATCGCCTGGGTGCGCGGCGGCTCGGGACACTTCGCGACCTTCTCCACCTTGTCCTCGTCGCACGAGCCGGTGATCAGGTCGTCGGCGAAGTCGAGATAGGCCGCGCCCGGCCGCCCGTAGGTCGCCTGCCGGTAGGCCATCTCGACATAGAACGGGATGCGGTTGACGTGCTCGATCGCGTGCGCCCATTTCGAGACCGGCGTCGCCGCCAGCACCTGGCGCTCTTCCTGGAAGGCGCCCATGCCGTTGCGATAGGTCTCCGAGGCGCCGCCAATGAGGATCATCGGCCAGCAGTTCTGCTGCGCGTTGGCGAGGCCGGAGAGGCCGTGAATGACGCCTGGGCCGGTCACCACGATGCACGAGCCGGGACGTTGCGTCAGATAGCCGACGGCGCCCGCGGCGTATGACGCCGCCTGCTCGTTGCGCATGCCGATATAGGGCAGGCCGACCTTCTGGGCCGCCTCGGCGATCGGCCCGACGGGAAACCCGACGACGCCGAACATGAATTGCACGCCCTGCTCCTTCAGGCTTTTCGCCAGCAAGTCGGCGCCTTTGATCTCAGCCATGTTTCCTCCTGTCGATGGGCGCAGTCCTGCATGCCCAGGTTGCCGTACGGTGTTCGGCGACAGATTACGCATTTCTGTCCCGAACGGGGAAGCTATCTGCGCATGGCGGCGGCGCTCAGGCTTATGCCGTTACTCGATGACCTCGTCAGCGCCGGCCAGCAGCGAGACTGGCGATGATCGTGCCCCGCATCGCGCCAAAGATCGATCCCCCTCGCCCCCATCGGGGGAGAGGGTTTTACGCCCGCCCCCACAGGCGCTTCGAAGCGATCGCGGCGCCCTCGGCCATCGCGTGCAGTTTCTTGAAGGCGATGTCGGGGTCGATCTTGCCGTAGCCGGCGAAGGTGCCGAAACCGCAATCGCCGGTTGCCATGACACGCTCCTTGCCGACGACGCCCGCATAACGGGTGAGCCGCTCGGCGACGAGCTCGGGGTGCTCGACATAGTTGGTCGAGGTGTCGAGCACGCCGGCCACCAGGATCTTGTCGTCCGGCAGCTTCAAATCCTTCCACACCGCCCACTCGTGCTCGTGGCGCGGGTTGGCGCCCTCGATCACGAGCGCCATCGGCTTCGACTTGATCAGGATCGGGGCGACCTTGGCGAAATCGATGTCGTGATCGTGCGGCCCCTCGTAATTGCCCCAGCAGATGTGGATACGCATCATCTCAGAGGGGATGTTGCGGGTGGCGTGGTTCAGCGTCTCGACGTGGAAGGCGGCGCGCTTCAGGAAATCGGCTTCGCCCAGTTCCTGAAAGCTGGTGTGGTGCGCCATCGCGAGGTCCGGGCAATCGAGCTGCAACACAAAGCCCGCCTTGACGATCGCCTCGTATTCCGGCTGCATCGCCGCGGCGACCGCCTCGACATAGGCTTCGTAGGTCGGATAGTAGCGGTTGTTCTGGAACACCGGCACGAGGCCGGGCGAGGCGGCCGTCATAAAGCCCTCGACCGCCTTCACCTGGGCCAACGCCGCCTTCAAATTGGCGAGGTCCTCCTTCAGCGGCTCCTCGTCCTTGACCGCGATCGGGCCGACGCACACCGCGCGCCGCGCGGTCATTTCTCCGGTCATCCGCGTGTACGCGGCCATGAAATTCGGATAGGGCCCGGTGTCGAGCCGGGGCTTCGCCGGCTCGTTCCCGGCAAACCCCGACAGGCGATCAGCGATGTAGGTCGAGTAACCGGGCTTCGACAATTCGCCGTCATTGATCACGTCGATGCCGGAATCGGCCTGGCGCCGCACGATCGCGACGACCGCCTCGCGCGTCAGCCGCGCCAGTTCGGCCTTGTCGTAGGGCCGGCCCTGGTCCTTTTCGACCAGCAGCGCACGCAATGCGGGAGGGCGCGGCAGACTGCCGGTATGGGTCGTCAGAATGCGGTCCTGGCTCGTCTTCATCGCGCGTCCCCGGGTTGGATTATGGCTGCGCGCAGCGTGCGACACTTGAGCCGCGCCGGCAAGCGCTACGGATGCCGCGTGCGGCCCCGCCGCGGAGGACTGCGCCCGATCAGGCGCGATTGAACGCCGGCATCACGTCGCGGGCGAACCAGCGCAGCTGCTCGATGAACTCGTCGGGCGGCAGGCCCTCGGCCCAGTGGATCATGAAGTCTTCGAGACCGGGGTATTTGGCTTCGATCGACTTGATGCCGTCGATGACCTGGCCCGGCGGGCCGCAGAACCACGCCTTCTGCTTCACCCCCTCGCGCAGGCTCGGCACCGTTGTCGGCGCGCCGGGCGTGCCCCAGGTGCGGCCCTCTTCGTCGGCGTAGCGCACAAAGCCGAACGGCGCGAACCACTTGAAGCGCTCGTCATGCGCGGGTTCGAGCCGGCGGATGGCCTCTTCCTGGGTGTCGGCAAGATAGATGCCGGCGCCCCAGATCATGTCCTGCCCGAGTTGGATCGGCCGGTTGTGGCGGTGGCAGGAATCGTGAAAAGCGCGCACCACGTCGTCGAGGATCTTCTCGCCGTTCAGCGTCACCATCGCGTTGAGGCCGTACTCGGCCATCATGTCGATCGTGCGACCGCTGGCGATTGGCATCCAGATCTCGACCGGCAGGTGCTTCGGCCGCGGCACCATCGTGATCTCTTTCAGGTCATAGCCGCGATAGGGCACGTCCGGCGGGCATTCGAAATACTTGCCCTTGTGACGAAATGCTTCCTCGTTGAAGCATTTGATCAGCAGCTGCAGCCCTTCCTCGAAGATGTCGCGGTTGGCCTGCGTGTCGAGCAAAGGACCGCCCAAGGTTTCGACCTCGCGCGTATGATAGCCGCGCCCGACGCCGAGGATCACTCTTCCGTCGGTGACGATGTCGGCCATCGCGTAATCCTCCGCCAGGCGGATCGGATGCCACATCGGCAGGACGTTGAAGGCGCTGCCGATCTTGAGA
>DATLTH010000131.1:0-4848 GCA_035533695.1 Allostellaceae bacterium
GGCGGGCAGTATCGGGGCGATGATGCCTTCGGCCGCATCCAGCGCGACATCGAGGCTTTCGTCGGCGAGGAAGGCAGGCGGCCGCGCATGCTGGTCGTCAAGCTCGGCCAGGACGGCCACGACCGCGGCGCCCGGGTGATCGCCACCGCCTTTGCCGATATCGGCTTCGACGTCGATATCGGCCCGTTGTTCCAGACGCCGCAGGAGGCCGCCCGCCAGGCGGTCGAGAACGACGTGCACGTCGTCGGCGTCTCCAGCCAGGCGGCGGCGCACAAAACCCTGGTGCCGGCATTGATCGAAGCGCTGAAACAGGAAGGCGCCGGCGACATCCTCGTCGTGTGCGGCGGCGTCATCCCGCACCAGGACTACGACTTTCTGAAAAACGCCGGGGTCAGCGCGATCTTCGGCCCGGGCACCAACATCCCGGCCGCCGCCGCCGAAATCCTCGCGCTCATTCGCCGGAGCGGCGCGGCGGCCCCGGCCGCGCTTCACCAGGCGAGGTAAGCCCGCTTTACCCTAGCGCTTGCTGGCGAAGATGCCGGAGGCGAGGTAGGACGGGCCGACCCCGGGCGTTGAGGCGACGCCGAAATTGCCACCGGTTTCCGCTGCCATCGGGCCGTAAAAGGTGCCCTTGCCGGCAAAGGTGAAGCCGCCCGTGGCGGAGCGGAACGTATAGCTGGCGCCGGTCAATGGCGTCTTGCCGGTTGCCGCGAAGTTATGGCCGTCAAAGTTGTTGATCGCGAGCGTGCCGCTCTGCGTGCCGAAATTGTAGTTTGCAGCGAAGCCGCCGGCCGCCAGATAGCTTTGGCCGTTGTTGAATACCGAGCCGATGGCGTGGCCGGTATAGCTCGCTGTTGCCGATTGGCCGATCAGCGAATTGATGTCGGACAAGGGCGTCGCCACCCCGGCGACCCAGGTGTTGATGTGGGCGCGATCGATGCGCGAGACCGTCGGACCGGTCATCTGCAGATCGCCGCCCCAATAGCCCCATTGCAGGTACTGGCACTTGCAATACGAGACGCCGCTCGGCAGGATCGTGCTGGATGTTCCGGCGGCCCCAGAACTCACGAAATAGCCGGTGCTCTGCGGCGAGGCCGCCGGGTTTTCCGCCGCGGCGAAGGTGTTGTTGTCGATAAAGGCCTGCGCGCCGGCCGTGCCGGTCAAGCCGCCATATTGCATGGTGAGGGTATTGACGCCGGCCGAGGGCGACAGGGCGCCCAGGGTGCCGCCGATCAAATTCGCCTGGATGCGGTTGTTCGGCGCATCGGTGCTGATCAGCGTGCCGCCGGCGACGATATAGGGGACCGGCTGCGCCGTCGTGTACATCAGCCCGCCGAAGCCGCCCGACAGCGACTGCGAGGTGCGAGCGACCCCGACCCCCGACGGCACCGGGGCCGGCACGGCCGGTTGCGCGAAGCCGTATGTCGTGGGTGTTCCTGCCAGCGGCACCTCGGCCGCGGTAGACGGGATGATCGGCGTCGTCACGACACCCTGGGACGGCGAGTTGAACGCGGTTTGATCGAGGACAAAGCCCGAGATCGTGTTGCTGCCATATAAGCTGTTGGCGTTGCCGTCGACGGTCGAACTGACCGCCGAACCCAGCCGCACCGGCGTACCGCTGGCCGACAGCAGCGAAGAGCCGCGCATCTGGCCATTGAAGATCGGCTGGCCGCTGCTCTGCAGGGCGCCAAACGTGCCGGTGGTGACGGCAATCGTCGATTGCTGGTTGGGGCCCTGGCCGTTGATCGCCAGGCTCGCCTGCAGCCCCCGCGCCGCCGAGACCGTGGTGGCGTCGCCGATCGGCGTCGTCGGCGGGGCGACGACGTAGAGCGGCGATACGGTGGCGTTCGCCAGATTGCCGCCGGCCTGAGAGCGAACAAACGGGATGTTCGATTGCAGAGCGGAATCGGGCTGGACGGTGAACGCGAACACCCGCGTGTTGGAATTCGCCTGCGGCCGCAGACCCGATCCGGTCGGCTGATAGAAGCTCGGATCGACCGGCGTGCCGCCAAAGACAAACAAACGCTGCGCCGGCTGACCGGTCGGCGTGATGTTGGCGTAGAAGAAGCTGTTGTCCGCCGACAGGAAACTGGTGCCGCTGAAGGTCCCGAAGCTGCTCGAGGTGCCCTGCGGACCGAACCGCACCAGGCCCGGCCCGAGCGGCAACGAGATCGTCCCGAGATTGCCGAAAATGCCGGTGAACACGCCGTTCACCAGCGTGCCGCCGGCATAGGCGAGATCGCCATTGGCGCTCTGGTCGACAAAGCCGCGCGCCGTCCCCTGCCCGTTCGTGCTCTTGAGCCGCCCGGCAAAGGTGACGGTGACGGGCGGGACCGGTGGGGTCGGTGGAATGGCAATGGGTTGCGGCGGCAGCGGGGTCACCGGCGCGATGATCGGGACCGGCTCTGTGCTGCCATTGACCGGAGAATTATAGGCCGCCGGTGTCGGCGACACGGTGGTGTCGCCGGAGTTTTGCGTCGACTGCGCCACGCTCTCCGCCAGGTTGCCGGAAATCGTTTGGGGAACGCCGCTGTCGATGACGGTGGTGTCGGTCGGGATCACGGGGGCGCCGCCGGTGCCGCCGCTGCGGCCGTCGAGCTGCGCCAGGAGCTGCGTCAGCCGCCCCGGCGGCTCGGGCGCGGGCGCCGATGGCTGGCCTCCCAGACTGGTGATCGAGTGAAAGCCGGGTCGGGTAATGTCCTGCTCGCCGCACGGCACCGGTGGCTTGCCGCACAGGCCGGTTACTCTCAAGCTTTTGCCATAGATGAATAAGGCGTCGGTGCTGCGGTCCGCCGCAATGTCGGCGATGAACGCCCCGCCGCGCACCGCCAGCGTCGCCGTTCCGGTGCGCAATGTCACCGCATCGTCCTGCTTGCTGAGCTTGCCGCCGACATAGCGCATCAGGCCGCGCGTCGCGCTCATCGCCAGCTTGCCGGTGCCGGTCTTCGGGTCATAGACGAACTGATCGATGGTCAGATCGGAATTGGGGCCGACCGACATCGACGATTCGTCGAGGAACAGCACCTGCGTCTGCCCGGCGGGGCCGGTGGTGATGTGCTCGTTGAAGACGACGTCCTGCCCGATCACCAGGCGGCGCGTCTGCGCCCCCGGCGGCGTGCCGCGCGCGTCGGGATTGACCGCGCCGTTGATCCCGACCCGTTGCTGGGCGAACAGGCCGCTCGATCCAACTGTTAGCAACAGGCCGGCAAGTGCGGCGATGCGAAGCGCAAGCCAAGCGGAACGGAACATGGCGTTCTCCTGACCGGTCGGCGACACAGGGCGCAGCCGCTGCGAGAGACCGGGAAGGAAAGCTTAGCGCAAGCCCGGCTCACTGTCATGAACGGACACCCGCCGCAGCCCGCACAATCCGGACGCTAGAAGCGGATCTGCGGACCGACCAGCACACTGTTGTTCGTATAGCGGTAAAGCGGCAAGTTGGAGGACACAATGTCGCGCTGCACCTGGACGACCACCGCGACGTTGTCGCGAACCTGAAAGCTTTGCGTGACGCCAAAGCGCCAGCGTCGATCGAGGCGCTCGCTGGTCGAGGGAGAAAGAGGGTTGCCGCTGGTATTGCAGCATGGGTCGGGGGCGGCGTAATCGGCCCAGCTGCGACCCAGAAAGAACGTCGTCTCCCAGGGGAAGTGGAGGTATTTGGTCGGGTCGTCGTACCGAATGCGATAGGCGACCGAAGCCGCATAGGTCTTGTTGCTGAAGTAGGGGAGCGGGATCACCGGGTCGGGGAGCGGCCGCGTGTCCTGGTCGAGAAAATCGAATTCGAAGCTCAGTTCGGAATCCGGCACCGCGGTAATCGGCTTGGCGATAAACAGCGAGACGAGCTTGTCGTTGCCGTTGAGGCTGCGCGAGAGCGGACGATCGGGCGCGTCGTTGAAATTCTTCTGGCGAAATTCGAATATCGATTTGAGCCGCACATCGTGCCAGGCCAATGCGGTGGCCTCGGCGCCGACGCCCAGCGTGTGGAAATACTGGTTGCCGCCCAAGCTCACGTCATTCGCGATCAGATACGGCTTCAGCGAGGCGGCGCTGATCCCCGGCAGCGGGTCGGCAAAGTTGAACCGCGGCCCGGCCGTCGTTTCGACAAGGCCGAGGTCGAGCCGGGTGACCTCGGTATAATGATTGACGAAGGCGGTCGCCCCGATGTCGAAGGTGTCGCGCGACTGCGTACCCAGATCGTAACTGTAGAGAACCGAAGTGGCGCCGAACACGTTGAAATCGTGCTGCTTGACGAATTGCGGATTGAGATTGACCGTCGGGAACAGCAGAGAGGGAGTGCTGATGGTCGGCGAGCTTGGCCCGATATTGGCGTCGGACTGATACTGAGCGCCGAAAAAGACGTAACCGGAAAACCGCTGGGTCGCGCTGAGGCGCGCGATCTGGGCGAGATAGGTGTTGATTCGGGCTTTGACCTTGTCGGGCGGCTTGGCCGCCAGCGCCTTCTCGAAGTAGGTCCGTGATATCTCATAGGACCCCATCCGGAAATAGAGAGCGCCGAGTTCGAGCTGAACCCGCGGCAGGTTCGGGTTGAACAACAGCATGCGCTCGAGCGCGGAGACCGCCGCCTCGTTGTCGCCGAGCTTGGCCGAGTCGTCGGCATAGGCAAACGCGACGTCGAGATTCCCCGGGTCGCGCAGCATCTTCTGGAACAGCGCTTCCTTCTTTGCCTCCAGCTGCGCGCGCTCGGCCGCGGACAGGTCCTGAGCGGCGGCTGGGCCGCACACCAAGGCGGTCACGGCTAACGCCAGCAACAGCAGGGTTTGCCGCCACCGCAGCCCGCGCCGCATACTCACGATGCGCTTGAACAATCCCGACACCCCGCCCCCAAACGCG
>DATLTH010000132.1:0-5610 GCA_035533695.1 Allostellaceae bacterium
CGCCTTCTCGATCCGGGTCACGTTGCAGCGCGTGTGGATCTCGATGCCGCGGCCGCGCATCTCCTGCGCCAGCGCGATGCGCAGATCGTCGTCGAACCCGTAGAGCAGTTCCTCGCGGCGGATGATCTCCGTCACCTCGCAGCCGAAGCCGCGGAAGATGCCGGCGAACTCGACGGCGATATAGCCGCCGCCGACGATGACGATCTTGCGCGGCAGGCGGGCCAGGTCGAGCGCCTCGTTCGACGAGATCACGTGCTGGATGCCCGGGATGTCCGGCACCGTCGGATGCCCGCCGGTGGCGATCAGGATGTTGTCGGCGGTGTAATGACGCCCGCCGACCTCGACCGTGTGCGGATCGACCAATACGCCGGTGCCGTCGATCATCTCGACGCGGCTGCTCTTCAGCATGTTGATGTAGATCTGCTCGAGCCGGTCGAGCTCCTTGTCCTTGGCGGCAATGAGGCTCGGCCAATCGAAGCTCGGCGGCACGACAGTCCAGCCGAAGCCGGCGGCGTCGGCGAAGGCGTCGGCAAATTGCGCGCCGTAGACCAAGAGCTTTTTCGGCACGCAGCCGCGCAACACGCAGGTGCCGCCGATCCGCAATTCCTCGATGATCGCCACCCGTGCGCCATAGCTGCCGGCGCGGCGCGAACTGGCGACGCCGCCCGACCCGGCGCCGATCGTGATCATGTCGAAATCATAGCGCGCCATGCCGAATGCACTCCGATCTGAGGTTGCCCTGGGCTTCTGGTTGTCACAACAGCGCCTCCGCCGCAAGCGGCGGGTGTGCAGCCGCGCCAGGTTGGCTATGTTTTGAGCGCGGCCATTGATGGAGATCGGCATGACCGGTACGGGGATTGGCGATACGGCTCGGCTCGCCGCGAGCGCGAGCATGGCCGAGCCGCGGGTCGCGTTCGACCGGATCAGCCTGCGCCGGCTGGTGTTGATCCGCTGGGTCGCGATCGCCGGGCAGGCCGTGACCCTGTTGACCGTGCACTATGCATTCGGCTTCCGGCTTCCCCTGCTGCCGGCGCTTGCCTTTGTCGGTTGCTCTGTGGTGCTCAACCTGCTGATCGCCGTGTACCGCCGCGCCGCGACCCGGCTCGGCGAGCGCGAGGCGGCGTTTTTCCTCGGATACGACCTGCTGCAGCTCGGGCTGCTGCTCTATCTGACCGGCGGGCTGCAGAATCCCTTCTCGATCCTGGTCCTGGCCCCGGTGACGGTCGCCGCGACCGTGCTGTCATTGCGCCCGGTCATCGCGCTCGCGGTGTTCGCCGTCGCCGCGATCACGCTGTTGGCGTTGTGGCACGTGCCGTTGCCGTGGCGCACCGGACCGCTGGTCTTCCCGCCCGAACTGGTGCTCGGTCTGTGGACGGCATTGGTCCTGGCGACCGTATTCATCGCCGGCTACACCTGGAGCGTCGCCGAGGAGGCGCGGCGGCTGCGCGATGCGGTCGCCGCGACGCAGCTGGCTCTGGCGCGGGAGCAGCGGGTCTCCGCCGTCGGCGCGCTGGCGGCGGCGGCGGCGCATGAGCTCGGCAGCCCGCTCGCGACGATCGCCGTCGTTGCCAAAGAGCTGGTGCGCGATTTGCCCGCCGACTCGCCGCACAGCGAAGATGCCCAGCTTCTGTTGAGCCAGTCGGAGCGCTGCCGCCAGATCCTCGCGCAGCTCGCCCACCGCCCGGACGAAGAGGGCGCTTCACCCTATACGCGCCTGCCGATCTCGGCGTTGGTCGAGGCCGCCGGCGCGCTCTACCACGACCCGCGCGTGCGACTGATTTTTGCGACCACCGGCGAGCCGGCCGACAACGAGCCGCTGGTCCGACGCAGCCCCGAAATCATGCACGGGCTCAACAACCTGATCCAAAACGCCGTGCAGTTCGCGCGCGGCGAAGTCAGCGTCACGATCCACTGGGATGCGGCCACGGTCACGGTCGAAATCGCCGACGATGGGCCCGGTTTCCCGGCACATCTGCTCAGCCGGCTCGGCGAGCCCTATCTGTCGACCCGCGCCGGGGCCTCGAACCACATGGGGCTCGGCATCTTCATCGCGCAAAGCCTGCTGGAGCGCAGCGGCGCCGATTTGACGTTCGACAACCTGGCGGACGGCGGCGCGCATGTTGTCATTTCGTGGAAGCGTGCCAATTTGGAGGCAGAGCCGCGACCGGATGCCGCGGCATCCGGCGACCTGCGGCAAGCGAATGAAAGGCAAGCAGTATGAACGTTAGCGAAGCATCGCATCGCACTACCGACGCCGAGGCCGAGGCTACTGCGCTGCGCGGGCTGCCCGAGTCCGAGCGTACGCTGCTGATCGTCGATGACGATGCGCCGCTGTGCCAGCGTCTGGCGCGTGCGATGGAGCGGCGCGGCTTTATCGTCGCGACTGCCGACGGTGTCGCCTCCGGGGTGGCCGCGGCGAGCGCCCATCCGCCGGCCTTCGCGGTCGTCGATCTGCGACTCGGCGACGGCAGCGGTCTCGACATCGTCAGCGCCTTGCGCAGCGCGCGACCGGCCGCCCGCATCGTCGTCTTGACCGGGTACGGCAACATCGCGACGGCGGTCGCGGCGGTAAAGGCGGGAGCGCTCGACTATCTGCCGAAGCCGGCCGATGCCGACGCGGTCGAGCGCGCCTTGCTCGCCAAGGAGGGCGAGACGCCCGAGCCGCCGGAGGACCCGATGTCGGCCGACCGGGTGCGCTGGGAACACATCCAGCGCATCTTTGAATTGTGCGATCGCAACGTGTCGGAAACCGCGCGGCGCCTCAAGATGCACCGCCGGACCTTGCAGCGCATCCTGTCGAAGCACGCCCCGCGGAACTGACTGGGCGCGCGGCGGCCGGGTAGCGCAGGTCCGAATCGCTCAGCTGCACCTCCAGGACGCAGCCGCCGGCAAAGGGACGCAGCCAGGTGTCGGGAAGCCGCGCCCGGCCATCGGTCCAGCGATGCGTTCCCTCGTCGGCATGAAAGCCGTCGCACAGCGCGGGATGGTCGTGCGCGGCCGCGAGCGACAACGCGCCGTCGCTGAGCATGATCCGCTCGACCGGCACGCCGAGCCGGCGGATGTCGCCCGAAGCGGCGACGGTTTCGGCCGGTACCGTGCTGCGCGAGACCAGCCATGATGCCGCGCCGCCCGCCGGCAGCGGGAAGCGATAGACCCGGCCGGCGACCGATTGCGGCCGGATGATGTCGTCGCCGCTGATCACATGCAGCTCTGGATCGCTGGCGAAGACGCCGCCCTGCGCCGCGGCGCGCGCCAGCAGGGCGGCACGGATCGCGGTCAACTCGGCCGCGCCCCATTCGAGCCGCGGCACGCAGAAATGCCAGGCCGGAGGCCGGTCGTCGGGATAGAGCGCGGCAAACTCGGCGCCATTGTGAAACATGAAGCGGTTGTCGCAATCGACAAAGGTTTCGGCCAGCGCGCCCTCGGCAACGATCACATCGTGCGCGTCGAGTTCGAGGTGGAAATATTCGACCCGGTCGACCTCCGGGGCCTGCACGATCGTCGCCCCGTTCAGCAGATGCTTGGCCTGCACCAGCACGCCGTCGAGATAGAGCGAGTGCTCGGGCGAGACGAACAGGTCGCGCGCCGGGACGCCGTCGGCCAGCGCGCCCGTCATGATCCGCACCGGCAAGACGCCGCGGTTGCCGGCGATGAACTGCCCGTCATAGCTGCGCCGGCCGATCCACTTGATCGGCTTCGCCTTGCCCGAGAGCGTCATCACCCGGTCGCCGATCGCCAGATCCTCGACCGCCGCCTCGCCACCCTCCGTCAGGATCAGCGTGCCCCGCAGGTAGCAGGCAGTGTGATACCCGAGAACATTCATCAATTGGGTATCGACGGCGGTCGGATCGTTCTTGGTGCCGAGCTGGCTTTGGTTGTTGTAGGCATCCGCCGTATAGGGATTGGTCGCCGCCCAGTCGCCGAGATCGCCGCCCGCCAGGGACGGGTTGTTCCAGTTCATCAGATCGGTGGTGCCGCTATCGATCGAGAAATAGGACGGGTTTCCAGTGCCGAGCTGGCGACTGCCGGGCGCCTGATAGCGGTATAGATCCATCGGGTAATAGGCGTTGTTGGTCTGGCCATAGGTCGTGCCGGCAGCGGATACCCGGCCGAGCACTTCCGAGATTTCGTGCTCGGCAACCCCGATAAAATCGAACTCGCCCGACACCGCCCGATTGTTGGGGTCGAACGTATAGGAGTTGCTGCTGCTGAAACCGACGCCGCCGTCATCGGTCGTGGCGTTGTTGGTCCACAGGTTGAGCAGCTTCGCCTGGGACTGCGACAGTATCCAATTCCCGCCAGTGGTCGGATCGGTGGTCGGCAGGGTGCCGTAGGCCTGCTGCTGGTCGGCCGACTGGTTGGGAAGGGCCTGCAGGGCCGTCCTGATCGACGAATAGTTGGAGGAAATGATCCAGAAGTCGCTTTGGCCTAACGATGTCACCGCGTTGGAAACGCCGCCGAGCGTCATCTCGCCCCAGCCGGCATTGATGCTGAGGGTGAGGCTGCTGTTGAATGTGCTGGTAAAATACTGGACTGCCGCGGCGAACGCCGTCTCGAACTGCGCGGTTGACGGCGTCGTGGAGGTGCCGGCACCCAGGCTGGTGACGCTCGAATCGTAAGAAACATTGATGATCAGCCCACCGCTGGCGCCGTAGGTCGCCCTGCCCGGCAAAGCGGTGGCGTTCGCCGCCGCGCCAAATGTCGTGTCGGCCGGGGCGCCGGAGGGGGCGGACGGCTGGGCCGCGGGGGCAACGGCACCATCGCCGGCCGTCGTATTGACGGCTGCGGCGCCGGCGGGGCTCAGCAGCGCGTCATCCGCGATGGCGATGGCGATGACATCTGCGCCGGGCGTGACGGGGACGCTATCGGCATCCGAGATCCCGTCGCCGGTGTCGCCGATCCCGCCCGTGGGCGGGGCGCCCGCCGCATTCCGGCCGGTGCCGTCCGCAGCCACGCTGAACTGAACGCGGGGCAACGGCTCGCCGCTCGGCCTCGCCGTATCCGACGCGCTGTCGGCGTCGGCACTGGCGGCAAGCCCCGGATCGCCGACCCCGGCGCCGCGGTCCGACGCCTCACCCGTGATGCCGACGACGATCGGGTCGGTGGAATGCCCGGCGGCTTCGCCCGCCGCGCGATCGCCCGCATCACGCTTGGGCACTGAGATGGCCACGTCCGGATCTCCCTGGCTTTGCTGCTACCGCTCATTTCTACGGCGGCGCCTCGTAGGCTGACATGCCCCGGTCGGCGCAACAAGTCGGCGCAACAAGTCGGCGCAACAATACTTGTGGTCGGCGGCATCAGGTTTCCCCGCTTCTGGGCTCGGCTTTCGGCGTGGCTCTCGGGTTCGCCGGATGGCGCCGGTTGCTCGAAGCCGGCGGGGTCGCTAGAAAGCGGCAGCTTGCGGGGGTGTCCGCGATGTGCGGGGTGGGTGATGGCTGAGGCGAGCGACGAGGCGACGATGCGGCCCGACAGCACGCTCGACGCGACCGGGCTCTTATGCCCCTTGCCGGTGCTGAAGGCGCGGCGCGCCTTGCGGGCGGTGCCGCCCGGCGGCATCCTCGAAGTGCTGGCGACTGATCCCGGCGCGACCAAGGATTTCGAGCATTTCTG
>DATLTH010000133.1:0-6510 GCA_035533695.1 Allostellaceae bacterium
AAGCGACGGGTTCGGCGCTACGCCGCACTACCGCCACTTCGCCGGCGCCAATCTCGCGATATTGCGGGCCGACCCGCGCAGCGCCGCTGTCTTTCTGCAGGACGGCATGGGACCCGCCGTCGGCGCGCCGATCGTGCAATCCGATCTCGCCCGCACCTTGGCGGAAATCGCCGGCGAAGGCGCCGAATGCCTCTATCGCGGCGCCCTCGCCGGGCGCCTTGCGGCGGGGTGCGCCGCTGCCGGCGCACCGGTGGGCGACGCCGATCTGGCCGGCTTCGAGGCCGAGATCCAGGAGCCGATCCGCATCGATTACCGCGGCCTCACGGTGCTGGAGGCGGCGCCCAATTCGACCGGCTTCGTCCTGCTCCAGGAGCTCAAGATCGCCGAACATTTCGACCTCATGGCGATGGGGCTCGGCTCGGCCGATCTGGTGCATGTCATGGTCGAGGCGAAAAAGCTCGCCTTTGCCGACCGCGAGCGCTGGGGCGCCGATCCGCGCACGATGTCGCCGCCGTTCGACGAATTGTTGTCGGCCGAATATACGGCGCGCCTCGCCGCCCGCATCGACCGGACGCGCGCCGCCCCGACCCAGGCGATCCCCGACGCCGCCGGCAACACGACCTATTTCTGCACCGCCGACGGCGACGGCAACGCCGTCTCCGGCATCCAGAGCATCAACAGCTCGTGGGGCTCCGGAGTGACCGCCGGCGACACCGGCATCCTCCTCAACAACCGCATGGCCTATTGGCACCTCGACCCGGCCCACCCGAATTTCCTGCGCCCCGGCCGCCGCGTGCGCCACACGATGAACCCGCCTTTGGTATTGAAGGACGGTGCGTTGTGGGCGGTCTTCGGCACGCCCGGCGCCGACAACCAGGTGCAGATCAATTTCCAGGTGCTGACCGCGATGGCCGATTTCGGCCTCGACCCGCAGCAGGCGGCCGAAATGCCGCGCTGGACCTCGAACGTACCGGGGCAATACGCCAACTACCCGCATGACGGCCCGGACGTGCTGACAATGGAGCGCCGCTTCCCCGCCGAAATGCGGCAGGAACTGGCGCGGCGCGGCCATCCGGTCGATACCGTCGGCGACCTCGAAGGCCCGTGCAGCGTCGAGATCATCCGCCGCGATCCGGCAAGCGGCATGCTTCTCGCCGGCTCCGACCCGCGCCGCGACGGCTGGGCGTTGGCGTGGTGAGGGCCGGCTAACCGGCGGCACGGCGCGCGGCATTTCCGCGGCCGATTCGCCGCCTCCAACGGTGGTGCTTACTGCCGGCAGGTTTAGCACACGCCGCTGCGGCCGGCGTTCATTGCTTAAGGCGTCGCGGCGGTGCATGGTTAACGCGCGTCCGCGAGGCCGAAATTGCGGAGGAGCGCGCGATGAAGGCGATGGTGTGCCGCGCCTGGGGCGATCCCGACACATTGCGGCTCGACGAGGTTGACCGCCCGCCGCTCAATCCGGATCAGGTGCGCCTGCGCATCCATGCCTGCGGCGTCAATTTCGCCGACACGCTGATCGTCGCGGGCAAATACCAGGTCAAGCCCGCCTTTCCGTTCACCCCCGGCTTTGAGGCGGCCGGCGAGATCATCGAAATCGGCGAGGCGGTGACGCAAATCCGCCCGCATCTCCACCGGGGCCAGCGGGTCTTCGCCTATATGCGCCGTGGCGGCGGCTATGCCGAGGAGGCGGTGGTCAACGCGGCCGCGTTGGTGCCGATCCCCGAGGCGATGGATTGGGCCACCGCCGGGGGCTTCCCGATCGCCTACAGCACGTCGCATTACGCGCTGGTGCACCGGGCTCGGCTGCAAGCCGGCGAAACGCTGCTCGTCCTCGGGGCGGCCGGCGGGGTCGGGCTGAGCGCTATCGAAATCGGCAAACAGCTCGGCGCCCGCGTCATCGCCGCGGCCGGCGGGCCGGAAAAGCTGGCGGTCGCACAGGCGCACGGCGCCGATGAGCTGATCGACTACCAGCATGAGAGCATCCGCGACCGGGTCCGCGAATTGACCGACGGGCGCGGCGCCGACGTCGTCTACGACCCGGTCGGCGGCGATGCGTTCGACCAGGCCTTGCGCGCGGTCAACTGGGGCGCGCGCATGCTGATCATCGGCTTTGCCGCAGGGCGCATCCAGGCGGTGCCCGCCAATCTGGTATTGGTCAAGGGCATTTCGATCGTCGGCGTCGACCGGGGCGCCGAATCGCAGCGCAACCCCGGCTTGATTGCCGAAGGCTTCACGGAATTGCTGCGCTGGTGGGAAGCTGGAAGGCTGAAGCCGGTGGTCGGCAAAACCTTTCCGCTCGCCGAGGCCGGCGCCGCGATGGAGGCGCTGTTGTCGCGTCGCTACCCCGGCAAGATTGTCGTCGAGGTCTAGGACGCGCCGGACCGCCGGCCGCCGGGTTCGGCTATCCTGACGGCTCGGCCATCCTGACGGGCGAACGGTGAAGGAGCGTCGCGTGAAAGCCATGCTGTGCCGCGAATGGGGCGAACCCGGCATATTGCGGCTCGGCGAGCTCGATCGCCGGCCGTTGCAGCCACACGAGGCGCGGATCCGGGTGCATGCCGCCGGGGTCAATTTCGCCGATTCGCTGATGGTCGCCGGCAAGTACCAGGTGAAGCCGGCTTTCCCGTTCATCCCCGGCCTCGAAGCCGCCGGCGAGATCATCGAGCTGGGCGCCGCGGTCCGCCATCTCAAGCCCGGCCAGCGCGTGCTCGCGGTGTTGCGCAACGGCGGCGGCTATGCCGAAGAGATCGCCCTCAACGCCGAGGCGGTCGTGCCGATCCCGGACGGCATGGATTTCGTGACGGCCGCTTCGTTTCCGGTCGCCTACGGCACCGCGCATTTCGCACTGACCCATCGCGGCCATTTGCAGCCGGGCGAAACCCTCCTGGTGCTGGGCGCGGCGGGCGGCGTCGGGCTAACCGCGGTCGAAATCGGCAAGCAACTGGGCGCGCGGGTTATCGCCGCGGCCGGAAGCGCGGACAAGCTCGCGGTTGCGCGGGCGCACGGCGCCGACGAACTGATCGACTACCGGCAGGAGAGCATCCGCGACCGGGTGCGCGAACTGACCGCGGGTCGCGGCGCCGATGTCGTGTTCGACCCGGTCGGCGGCGACGCCTTCGACCAGGCGCTGCGCGCGGTCAACTGGGAAGCGCGCATGCTGGTGATCGGCTTTGCGGCGGGGCAAATCCAGGCGGTGCCGGCCAATCTGATCCTGGTCAAGAACATCTCGGTCATCGGCGTCGTGTGGGGCGCCCAGGCCGAGCGTGATCCGGTGCTGGTCAGCCGCAACCTCGCGGAATTGCTGCGCTGGTGGGAGACCGGGAGGCTCAAGCCGGAGGTCGCCCGCAGCTTCCCGCTGGCCGAGGCCGGCGCGGCGCTGGAAGCGCTCTTGTCGCGCCGCTACGCCGGCAAGATCGTGCTCGAGGCATAGGCGTGGCGGGTGAGGTTGCGGCCGGGCATGCCCGCCTCGCCGAGGTTGAGGGGGAACTGGCCCGGCTGCGCCATCTTCACGACATCGCGATGTCGGCCTTCCGCTTCGAGGAGGCGACGGCGCTCGGTCCGGCGATTGCGGCGCTGGAAAAGGAGCGGCAGGCGCTCGCCGCCGAACTGCCCGCTGTCGAGGACATGACCGGCATCGTGCCGGTTCTGGCCCGGCCTCGCCATCTGCGGCGGCGCCGGTAGATCAGACCAGCCGCTCGCCGGTGCGCTGCAGGTCGGCGCGGAAGGCCGGGTCGGCGATCGCGATCAGGGCGCGGGCGCGCTCGCCGAGGGTACGGCCCTTGAGTTCGGCGATGCCGTGCTCGGTGACGACATAATCGGCTTCGGCGCGCGGCGTCGTCACCACCCCGTCGGCGAGCCGCGCGACGATGCGCGAATGCTTGCGGTCGCGGCTGGTCGACGGCAGGGCGATGATCGAGCGCCCCTCCGGCGCGCGGTTGGCGGCGCGCACGAAATCCATCTGGCCGCCCACCAGACCGATGTGGCTTCCCTGCGCGGTCTCGGCGTTGACCTGCCCGGTCAGGTCGATTTCGAGCGCCGAGTTGATCGCGACAAAGCGGCGGAAATTGCCGAGCACCAGCGCGTCGTGGGTGTAGCGCGGCGAGCGGATCTCGATCAGCTTGTTGCGGTCGGCGTAGGCATAGAGCCGGCTGGTGCCCATCAGCATCAGGGTCACCGTCAGGCCCGGATCGATCTCCTTGTGGCGGTTGTCGACGATGCCGGCCTCCATCAGATCGGCGACGCCGTCGCCGATCGCGCCGGAATGGATGCCGAGCTCGCGCTTGCCGCCGAGCGATGCCGTCACCGCTTCGGGGATGAGGCCGATGCCGAGTTCGATCGTCGCGCGGTCGGGCACGAGGCGGGCGACATGCCCGGCGATCGCCCGCTCGACCGCGCCGATCGGGCGCCGCGGCAATTCCAGCGGCTTCTCGGCTGCCGGAACCACAATGTCGATCGCGGCGGCCTCGATCCCGGTGTCGCCGAAGGTCCACGGCAATGCCGGATTGAGCTGGGCGATGACCAGCCGCGCCCCGGCGATCATCTCGCGCAGGCATTCGATGCCGAGCCCGGCATTGTAATTGCCGGCATCGTCGGGACCGGTCACCTGCAACAGCACGACATCGATGCGCGGCCTGCCGGCGGCGATCAGGTCGCACAAGGCCGAGACGTTGGCGGGGATGACATTGCCGGCGCCCATGGCGAAAAACCGCCGCCCGCCGCCGCCGCCTCCGGTCGCGCGCACCGTCACATTCGCATGATCGGCGGCCAAATCGCCGGCGAAGGTCATCGCAAAGAACACGCCGAAGGGCGGGCACTGCGGCGCCTGCCGGTTGAGAAGCCGGGTCAGCAACACTGGCTCGGCCGTCGCCTGCGCCCAGCCGACCGTGTCGCCCGGGCGGATCAGCCGCGCGAAATCGAGTTGGTCGGGCGCGAGCGTCACCGGAATCTTCATCGCCTGCCCTTACAGCACCGCGAGCGCCCCGAACAGCGCGCCGCCGGCGAGCAGCAATGGCACCGGATGCAGGCGCGGCCAGCGCAACAATGCCGCCGTCGTGAGCAGCGCCGCCATCCACACCGGCCAGCCGGCGGGCGACGCGCGCAACACGACGATGCCGCCCGACAGCAGCAGTCCGGCCGCAATCGGGGCGATGCCCCGCTCGATCGCGGTATGCCAGGGCGAGCCGCGCCAACGCTCCCAGACCCGCGCCGCACCGAACACCAGCACAGCGGACGGCAGATAGAACGCGATCGTCGCGGCGAGCGCGCCCGGCAGGCCGGCCACCTTCCAGCCGATCAGCGTCGCCAGCAACGAGCCGGGTCCCGGCGCGGCGCGCGACAATGCGAACAGATCGGCGAATTCGCGCGCGCTGGTCCAGTGGCGAACCACGATCGCCTGCGTTGCGATGTCGGCCAGGACGGCATTGCCGCCGCCGAACGACAACAGCGACAGGGGCGCGAACACGATGGCGAGCGCGAGGAGGCTGCCGCCCGGTCCGTCCGGCATGTCAGCGGCCCCGCGCTTCGATCAGCGCCAGCCCGATGCTGAGCGGCGCCAGCGCGGCGACGACCGGCAGCAGCGGCCAGCGCAATACCCCGACCGCGACGACCGTCGCGGCCACGATCCCCCACGCCGCGATGCCCGGCGCGCCCTGCGCCGCGCTGCGCAACCCGGTGGCGAAGGTCAATCCGATGACCGCGGCCGCCACCCCGTCGAGCACGGCATGCAGGATAGGGTGCTCGCCGAACCCGGCATAAGCGGCGCCGACCATCAGCACGATTGCGAACGGGGCCGCCAGCAACCCGCCCAGCGCGACGCAGGCGCCGGCGGCGCCGCGCAGGCGCTGGCCGATCAGCACGGTCATCTTGACCCCGATCGAGCCGGGGATGACCTGGCCGAGCGCGAGCATCGCGAGAAAGCTCTTGTCGTCGACCCAGCCGCGCCGCAACACCATTTCGCGATGCAGCCAGCCAGCCGTATTGCCGCCAAAGCTGGTGCCGCCCAGCCGCAGAAACGCGAGAAAGATGGCGGCGAGGCCGATCGCCGGGGTCGGCGCCGCGGCGTTGTTCGCAGGCGATGCGGAATGAGGGTCGGTCAGGTCGCTCGCCCCATGTGGCTAATCCCGCGGGTCCCAGCGCGGCTTGCGCATATCGTGGAAGGTGCCGGTAGCCGGTTCAGCGTCACCGCCGCGACGCGGCGCGCCACAACGCGATCTCGTTGAGCAATGCCTCGACTGCGGCGCAGGCGAAGCCGAGCGAGGTTTCGTCGACAAGGCGGCCGCCCTGCACCTTGGTTTCGCACGCGGTGATGACGACCTCGCGGGCCAAGGTCACCCGCGCCAGGCACGAATCGAGCGCCACCTTCATGTGTTCGAGGCAGCGGGCGCCGCCCAGGGGGCCGCGCGAGGTGGCCATGATCGCGACGTGCTTGTAGGCCAGCACCGACTGAAACGACGGGCGCGAGGCCCAGTCGATCGCGTTTTTGAGGACGCCGGGAATGCTGTGGTTGTATTC
>DATLTH010000134.1:0-6912 GCA_035533695.1 Allostellaceae bacterium
TGCGCCGCTGGGTGAACGACAGCGGCCTGAAGCGCTCCCGGCTACAGCAGTACGGCATAGAATACGAGTGGGTGAGGGACATTTTCGAGCCGACATGGGCGCCATCATGGTTCGCCCTACGCAAGATGCTGCGGATCGCCGCTACGACGAAGGTGAAGGAACCGGCCGATGGCTGAAAAGACCGGGATAAGCTGGTGTGATCACACTTTTAACGGGTGGGTCGGGTGTACGAAGGTCTCGTCGGCGTGTGATAATTGCTACGCCGAGGCGCTGATGGACCACCGGATGCACCGCGTCGAGTGGGGCGCCGAACGCTCTCGGACAAGCGCGGCGAATTGGCAGCAGCCGGGCCGGTGGGACGAGGCGGCTAGGAAGGCTGGCGTTCGGCGGAAGGTGTTCTGCGCCTCGCTCGCAGACGTATTCGACAATCAGGTGCCGAGTCGGTGGCGGGAGGATCTGTGGTTTTTGATCGAACGGACCCCGAACCTCGATTGGCTGCTGCTCACTAAGCGCCCACAGAACATTGCCAAGATGCTACCGGACCCGCGCACTGGCATCCGGCCGTGGGAAAATGGCTGGCCGAACGTCTGGCTTGGGACCACGACGGAGAACCAAAAGGAAGCCGACCTGCGCATCCCACACTTGCTCGCGGTTCCGGCCGCGAAGCATTTCATCTCGGCTGAGCCGCTCTTGGGGCCAGTAGACCTGACACATATCCCGTTCCGCGACGGCGACGCTCGGCATAAGCAGGATGTGCTTTCGGGCGACGCTTTGATTTATGGCGAGGGTGTCGATGGGCGTCCCGACATCGTGGTGCGAACCGCTTTTGGTAAGCTGACGCGGCTCGCTTTCGTAATCGCCGGCGGCGAAAGCGGCCCCGGCGCGCGGCCGATGCACCGTGCCTGGGCACGGTCTTTGCGCGATCAGTGCGTCGCCGCTGGAGTGCCTTTCCACTTCAAACAGTGGGGCGAATGGCGACCTGTCGCCGATCTGTCGGACGGCGGGGAACGCTTCGAGCGCGTCGGCAAGCACGCCGCTGGTCGCCTGCTCGACGGACGAGAATGGTCAGAGTTCCCACCAGAAAGGACAACCGATGCCGCGAGGAAGACCGCCGAAGCCGAAGCCTGACGGGACGAACGTCACGTCCGAAACATTTTTGGCCCTGTACGATGACGCGGTCGACGCCAAGGCGGTGCTCGATTCGGCTCGGGGGAAGTACCAGGCCGTCATCAAGCGAGCGGGGAACCTCGGCATCAACGCCGCGGCCCTGAAGCGGGCCATCGCCGAGGCCGCGCGCGACCGCGACAAGCGCGAGATCGACGATCGGGACTTCCGGCGTTACATGGCTTGGCTCTCGATGCCGTTGGGCAGCCAGGGCGACTTCTTCACCGAAGCCGGAGGGGACCCGGAAGCGAACGGCCAGGACGAGACGGGCGACCCGCCGGACCCTACGGAAGCCGGCGCCGAGGCGTCGGGAGAGGACGGCGAGGACGAAGAGCGGCCGTCTGACCCGCGCCGGCACGCGTTCCGAGTCGCCTACCGCGACGGTGTGACGGCCGGGCGGGCGGGATCGAACCCCGACAGCAACCCGCACGCGCCGGGAAGCGAAGAGGCGCAAAACTGGCGTAGTGGTTGGTCGGAAGGCCAGAGCGAGAAGGTGCACGCAGAGATCGCCCCAACGGCGCGGCGCGGGAGACAGCAACAAGCGGTAGCGCCGTCGTCCGAGGCGATTTGAATATCCTTGCGTGCGATCTGGCTACTACGCTCGGATGGGCATTTGGGAATCTTGGCGGCGCGCCAATCTGGGGCCATCATCGTAACGGTGGCCGGGCCGGCGCGTCGGTCGGCGCGAAACTCGACGACTACGCGAACTGGCTTGAGCGCCAGATAGCGACCCTCAAGCCCGACAGCATCTGGCTCGAAACGCCGTTCGTCGGGCGCGACGTGAACGCCTCGACGGTGCTGCTGCTGTATGGCTTGGCTGCCTTCACGGCGCGCGAGGCGTGGCGTCGCGACATCACCTTGCATCGGGTGACGACACACGAGGTCACGAAGTTTTTCCTCGGATCAGCCGGCCGACGGCGAGTAGACAAAAAGGCCGCGACGATCGCGCGCTGCCTCGAACTGGGGTGGCGCGTCGAGAGCGACGATGAAGCTGACGCTCTAGCGCTTTTTTGCCTAGCGGAAGCGAGACTCGCGCCGCGGAGCGCCCGTGTTGGGTTGCCGCTGCTGTCCCAACACCGCCCATAGTGTCAAGGCATTTTTGTTACCGCTACCGGCGCGGCTAAGTGCCCGCTAACCATCGGTAACGCGTTATTAAATATCACGATATATTGGCGTTTCTAGTGGCTTGACCGGTTCCCCTGCGTGGCGTGAGTATCGTCGCCTGCAACCGGCGAGGGTGACGCGATGATCTACGCGGGCCAGGACGACATGGCCGACTTCTTTGTGGGCGAAGGCGGCGCCAGCGAAACGCGCTTCGGACGGGTCGAGCGGCGGCGTGTAGAGCCGCTGGCGGGCTGGTTTCATGTTGGCAAGCACGGCTGCACCGGGCCGTTCGAGACAGCGGACGACGCCTCGCGGCGGGCGGTCGGATGGCGCGGAGGCCGGCGGTGAAGGGCCGAAAGGCGGAGGATTATTCGCCGGAGGAACTCGCCCGGTTCGCCGAGTACCGCGATCAGCGCGCATCGTCGCGTCCAGCAAAATGCAACGGCAACGATAAATGCTGGGTGGAGCGTGGTCCGCCGGCCCTGATGACGGACAGTCAATGTGTGGGGTGTGGCGGGAGACCGCCGGTTCCCCACCAAAACACATCCCGTAGGAAGGATTGCTGACGATGGACGGGCAACGCGAGGATATCGTTAGAGGCCTACCCTGGCCGGCGATTTCGCAGCAGATATGGGACATGAAATACCGGCTGAAGGAGCCGGACGGCACGCCGGTCGACAAGACGATCGAGGACACTTGGAGGCGGGTTGCGACGGCCCTCGCCGCGCCCGAGGCTGAGCCGGAGAAATGGGCGCCGGTCTTCTACGAGGCGCTTGACGGATTCCAGTTTATGCCGGCCGGGCGCGTCATCGCGGGCGCCGGAACCGGGCGGCACGTCACTCTCCAGAATTGCTTCGTCATGGGGACGATACCGGACAGTCTCGATGGTATTTTCTCGCATCTCCGAGAGGCCGCTCTGACCATGCAAATGGGCGGCGGCATCGGCTACGATTTCTCGACGCTGCGGCCAAATGGGGCATTTGTCTCCGGGGTTGGCACCGACGCTTCGGGACCGGTCTCCTTCATGGACTGCTGGGACACGATGTGTCGAACCATTATGTCGGCGGGCGAGCGGCGCGGCGCGATGATGGCTACCCTGGCCTGTGACCACCCCGACATCGAGCAATTTATCGGGGCCAAAAAAGACCCGTTGAGACTTCGAAAGTTCAACCTGTCGGTGCTGGTGACTGACGCGTTTCTGCGCGCGGTAGCGGACGATGCCGCATGGCAACTGCAATTCGGCGGGAAAATATACAAGACCATTCAGGCGCGCGAATTGTGGGACAAGATCATGCGCGCGACCTACGCCTATGCCGAGCCGGGCGTCATATTTATTGACCGCATCAACGCCAGTAACAACCTTTATTGGTGCGAGAAAATACGCGCAACAAACCCGTGCGGAGAGCAGCCGATGCCTCCATACGCAAATTGCCTTCTGGGGTCGCTAAATCTCGCCGCCTTAATCGAAGACCCATTCACCGCGGCACCGCACATGACCGATCGCCTGCGAGGTCTTGTTAGAACAGCCGTCAGGATTCTGGACAACGTCATCGAGATCTCGAAATTTCCGCTCGAAGAACAACGCAAGGAGGCATTCGCGAAGCGCCGCATCGGCCTCGGCATCACCGGGCTTGCGGACGCGCTGATTATGTGTGGTCTGCGCTACGGATCGCCAGCAGCGGTGCAGGCAACCGAGTTCTGGCTTGGCGAGATCGAGTGTGCCGCCTACCTGGCCTCGGCGGAACTGGCGGCGGATAAAGGGACATTCCAACTCTATGACCGAGAAAAATACTTGGCTGGCGAGCACATCCGCGGTCTCCCGGATGAGGTGAAAGCCGCTATTGCCGACGCCGGCATGCGCAATTCCCATACGATGTCAGTAGCGCCGACCGGGACGATTTCATTATTAGGTGGCAACGTATCGAGCGGCATGGAGCCGATTTACTCGCTTCCGCCGTACAGCAGAAAATTACTTATGGCCGATGGTAGCCATGAGGAGCACGAAGTCGCGGACTACGCCGTGGCGCTCTGGAGGTCACTACGCGATGACGAGCCGCTGCCGGATTATTTCGTCGATGTCAGCATGCTCGGTCCAGAGGATCACCTTGTTATGCTGGCGGCGGCGCAGAAGCACACCGACGCGGGAATCTCAAAAACGATCAATTTGCCGGAAAATATTCCCTTTAATGAATTTTCTGGGGTCTATCTGAGGGCCAATGCGCTCGGCTGCAAAAGCTGCACGACGTACCGGCCGAACGAGGTCACCGGGTCGGTGCTGAGTGTTGCGCCGGCCGTGGCGTCAGTCGTCGAGGATAGGGACGGCATCGTGCGGCTGACCGCGCCGCTGATGGCGCCCGATGAACTGCCGGCACGGCGCTACAAAATTCGCTGGCCCGGTTCCGAGCATGCGCTCTACCTGCTGATGAGCGATATGGAGGAGCACGGCCGGATGCGGCCTTTCGAGATATTTACGGTGTCGAACGATACCGAAACTGACGAGTGGCGCACTGCCCTCACTCGGATGATTAGTTCGATCTACCGCCGTGGTGGGGATGTAGCTTTCGTCGCCCACGAGTTGCAGCAGATATATTCGAAGAAGGGCGGTGCGTGGCTCGACGGAGCCTATGTGCCGAGCCTCCCGGCGGCAATCGGCCTCTACATCGAGAGGCACATGCGCGGGATCGGCTTTCTGCCATCTGTCGCTGCTGCGGAGCAGCCTGCGCTGGTAGCGGCCGGTGGGTTCGTCGCGGCGGCGTCTACCGGGATGCGTCAATGCCCGCAGTGTGGTCGGCCGGCGCTCATCCACACCGAGGGATGCGAGCGCTGCACGCAGTGCGATTATTCGAAGTGCTGACGGGGGGAGAGCATGAGCGGTGAACAGTGGACACCCGAGCGGGACGCTCGGCTGCGGGAACTGGTGGAGCGCGACGGCTTGAATTTCGGTGAGGCGGCGAAGGTTTTGGGCATTACCAAAAACGCCGCTCTTGGGAGAGCCGGTCGCATAAAATTGGTCAGTCCCCGAGCGATCGGAGCGCTCGACAACACCGCGACGATCTTCGAGCGCCTCGACACGGTGAGCATCTTCCCGCCGGTCGGCCGCTGCGTCTTCCCGAACGGTCACCCAGGCACCGAGGGGTTCGCCTTTTGCGGTGAGCGCGTCGATGCCGGCCGCGTGTACTGCGCCGAGCACCACCGGCGGACGCACCAGGGGACATGGACGGCGGCGGCAGAGTGAACTCGGAGACCGCCGATCGCGTGACGCCGTTACGGGTGCCGCCCGAGCGACCCGCGATACCGTCGAACTCGGCTGCCGAGCAGAGCCTCATCGGCTCGATCCTGTTGGACAACCGCACCTACGAACACATCGCCGACCGGCTCTACGAGGAGCATTTCTTCACTCCGGTGCACGGAAGAATCTATGCCGCCTGCGGGCACCTGATCGCACAGGGACAGGTAGCCAACCCGATCACGCTCAAGACCTTCTTCGACCGCGACGCGGCGCTGATCGACATCGGCGGCGCGCAGTATCTTGTGCGCCTCGCCGAATCAGCAGTGACGCTGGTCAACGCTTCGGTCTACGCCGACACGATCATCGACTGCTACCGGCGTCGGGTGATGATCGCGCTCGGCGAGGAGATCGTGACCCGAGCCTACCAGGGGCAGATCGAGGACCCGGTCGACCGGCAACTCGACGAGGCCGGTGAGCGGATATTTGATCTGGCCGATCTCTCGTCGAGCGCGGCGCGGCCACGGCAGGTAAGTGGTGGCGACGCGGTAACGATTTCCCTGGAGTCGGCGCAGCGGGCCTACCGAGAACCGGGGAAACTTGCCGGCATCTCGTCGGGGATCACGGCGCTTGACCGGCTGCTGGGAGGATTCGTCGGGGGTGACCTCTACATCCTGGGCGGGAGGCCAGGCGCCGGCAAAAGCTCGCTGATCGGCTCCTTGATATGGGCGGCGGCCGAGGCGCAGCATCCGACCATCCTCTTCTCGGGCGAGATGACGGCGCCGCAGTTCGGCGCTCGGCTTCTGGCGGCCATAACCGGCATCTCGACTACCCGTCAGCGGCGGGGTGATCTGGTCCCGTCCGATTGGGAGCGGCTCACCGAAGCGCAGCGGCAGATCGCCGGCTGGCCATTGCTGATCGATGATGGGCCGATGGGCCTATCGCGGCTTCAGCAGCAGACGCGGCAGTGGCGGCGAGCGCACCGCACAGCAGCAGCACTGGTCATGTTCGACTACCTGCAACTAATCTCGTCCGGGCGCGAGGAGAGCAAGTTCGCCGAGGTCGGTCGGGTCTCGAAGGCGCTCAAGGGTCTGGCGAAGACGCTGGATGTGCCGGTGATCGCGGCGGCGCAGCTATCGCGGGGCGTCGAATCCCGCGACGACAAGCGGCCGATGATGAGCGATCTGAGGCAGTCCGGCGAGGTCGAGGAAGACGCCGACGCGATCATCCTTTTGTACCGACAGGAATACTACCTGTCGAAATCCGAGCCGCAGCTGCGCGTCGGAGAGGCCGATACAGACCTTCAGAAGCGCCACGCGATCTGGTCGAACGCGCTCGCCGACGCCAGGGGAAAAGCCGAGGTCTTGCTTGCCAAGTCCCGCCACGGCCCCGAGGGCACCGCGCACGTCCGATTCGAC
>DATLTH010000135.1:0-4944 GCA_035533695.1 Allostellaceae bacterium
ACCCCGCGCGAATACAAAACCTTCCTCGCCCAGATCACCAAGATGTGGGAAACCCAGCCGAACTGGACCACCGACGACTTGAAGAAGATCAGCGTGCCGACCTGGATCGTCGACGCCGACCACGACGAGGCGATCAAGCGCGAGAATACCGAGTTCATGGCGGCAAACATCCCCAATTCGGGCCTGCTGTTGCAGCCCGAGGTCAGCCACTTTTCGTTTATCCAGGACCCCGAGCAGTTCACCGCCGATGTGCTGCATTTCCTGCAGCATACAGCAGACCGGTGAGCATGCTATTCTTTCAGATGGTAACTTCGTGCCAGCCGGATGAAATCGTCGACCGCAATCTTGTTTATTTGCCGCCGAGACAAAGGAGATAACTCAATCGTAGAGGTCATTGTCATGATGTTGGCAGTGCCAAGGATATATGGTACCCATGTACATAAAATAATCATGATGCCGGCGGGGTTGTGCGGATGACGCTGTTTGTGGTTCCAGTAATCGGCAACAGAAGCGAAATGGTTTCGCCATATCTGTGCCGGTTGCTCAGCCGGCCGCGGCTGATAATAGCGGGTGATCCATTGCGCGACCAATTCGTCGGCGGCATGCGGCCGGACGACTGGCCGGACGACTGGCAGGATCTCGCGGAGCGGGTCGAAATTGCTCACCGTGTGTTCATTATAGCGGCCAGGCGCCGCCGGGGAACGGGATGATCGGCACCGCGCTGCCGGCCGGCAGGGCAGGGGCGTGCGGCGGGCGCACGACGAGGCAGTCGGAGGCGGCGAGCGGGCGCATCATCGAACTGTCCTGCACCTCGAACGGCACCGCTTCGAGGACGCCGTCGGCGGCCCGCGCCAGGCGGGCGCGCAGATAGTCCTGGCGGCGGTCGTTCTGCCGGACGGCGCTGCCGAGCCGCGCGGTTTCCGGTGCCGCGGGTGCGGCGGGCAGGCCGCCCAGTCTGTCGAGCGCGGGTTTCAGGAATAGCAGCGAACAGACCAAGGTCGAGACCGGGTTGCCCGGCAGTCCGACCATCGGCGTGCCGCGGTAATGCCCGAACATCAACGGCTTGCCCGGCCGCATCGCGATTTCCCAGAAGTCGATGTCGAGACCGTCCCGGCTCAGCACGTCGCGCACCAGATCGTGCTCGCCGACCGAGACGCCGCCGGTCGTCACGAACAGATCGACGCCGCGCGCCCCCGCCGCGATCGCGCGCAGGGCGTCGGGGTCGTCGGGGGCGTTGCCGACGAGCACCGCAATCCCGCCGCACACCGTCACAAAAGCTGCCAATGCCAATGCGTTGGAGCTGACAATCTGGTGCGGTCCGATCGGGTCGCCGGGCATGACGATCTCGTCGCCGGTCGACAGGATGCCGACCCGTGGGCGGCGATGCACGAACAGCCACGGCCGGTTCATCGCCGCCGCCAACCCGATATCACGCGGCGTCAGACGCCGGCCGGCCTGCAATAAGACGTCGCCCGCGGCAAAATCGAGGCCGGCGCGGCGGACATAGCGGCCGCGCGCCGCGCCTTCGCGCACCTCGACCCGGTCGCCGTGCCGGTCCGTATCCTCCTGAATGACGATCGTATCGGCGCCGTCGGGGAGCGGCGCCCCGGTGAAGATGCGCGCCGCCTCGCCCGGCCCCAATGTGCCGCCGAACCCGGCGCCGGCTGGGATTTCGGCGACGATGCTCAGCGTGACCGGAATTTGGCCGATATCCTCTGCGCGAACCGCGTAGCCGTCCATCGCCGAGACCGCAAAGGGCGGCTGGGTGCGGCGCGCCGAAACATCCTCGGCGAGCACCCGCCCGACGCCTTCCGCAATCGACACCTGCTCCGGCGGGAGGGCTTCCAGCGGCGTCAGCAGCCGGGTCAGGGCTTCTTCAACCGAAATCATAACATAGCCTCGTAATCCCCGGATTTTCCGCCTGATTTTCGCAACAATCGCAGATCGGTCACGACCATGGCACGATCGATCGCCTTGCACATGTCATAGATCGTCAGGGCGGCGACGCTCGCCGCGGTCAGCGCCTCCATCTCGACGCCGGTGCGGCCCTTCAAGCGGCAGGTCGCGGTGATCTCCACTGCCGAGCGCCCATCTCTTGGTCCATTTGGGACGCAGGCGAGGTCGAGCGCGACCGAGGTCAATGCCAGCGGATGGCACAGCGGGATCAACTCGGCGGTGCGCTTGGCCGCCATGATCCCGGCGAGGCGCGCCACCGCCAATACGTCGCCCTTGGCGATCTCGCCCGCCTGGATGCGCGCCAGGGTCTCGGGCCGCATGACGACCCGCGCCCCGGCGACCGCGACCCGGTCGGTCTCCGCCTTGTCGGAGACATCGACCATGCGGGCGCGGCCCTCGACATCGGTGTGGGTCAGATCGGGCAGGCGCAGCAGCCGGCTGGTCGCCGCCGCAACATCGCCGGCGCGCATCAGCGATTCGCCGACCAGAAAGCAGCGCGCGCCGGCGGCGGCGAGGCGGTCGAGATCTTCCGGCTCGGCGATGCCGCTTTCGCCGACGACGATACGGCCCGGCGGCAATAACGGCGCCAGCTCTTCCGTTGTGTGAAGATCGACCTTCAAAGTCTTGAGATTGCGGTTGTTGATACCGATCAATCTGGCGTCGAGCCGCAAGGCGCGATCGAGTTCGGCGCGGTCGTGCACCTCAACCAATACGTCAAGTCCGAGGTCGGCCGCAGCGGCGGCGAGGGCGTGCGCTTCGCGATCCTCAAGCGCGGCCATGATCAAGAGGATGCAATCGGCGCCGATGACGCGGCTTTCGACGATTTGGTAGGGATCGAGGATGAAGTCCTTGCGCAACACCGGCAGAGGGCAGGCGGCGCGGGCCGCGCGCAGATCGTCGTCGCTGCCCTGGAAATAGGGGCCATCGGTCAACACCGACAGGCAGGTCGCGCCGCCTGCCAGATAAGCCTGCGCCAGCGTTGCCGGGTTGAAATCGGCGCGGATCAGGCCGCGGCTTGGGCTGGCCTTCTTGATCTCGGCAATGAGGCCGAACCTTCCGGCGGCGATCTGGCGTTCGAGGGCGGCGGCGAAGGAGCGTAGCGGCGGTGCGCCCTCGAGCAGAGCCCGCAATGCCGGCTCGGGCCGCGCCGCCTTGCGGCGCGCCACATCGGCGCGCTTGGCCGTGCAGATCTCGGCGAGAACGTCAGCCACCGCCGGCGCTTTCGTTGGTCATCGCGATCAGCCGGTCGAGCACGTGTTGCGCCGCGCCGGTGTCGATCGCCCGCGCGGCCACATCGGCGCCGTCGCGCAGGCCCTCGGCATGGCCGGCAACGACCAGCGCAGCGGCGCTGTTGAGCAGGACGATGTCGCGCAAGGGGCCGCGCGCGCCGCCCAGCACCTCGCGCATCAGCGCCGCGTTATATGCCGGCTCGCCGCCCTTCAGATCCTCGATCGCGGCCGGTTTCAACCCGGCCTCCTCGGGCACGACATCGAATTCGACGACCCTCCCGTCGTTGAATTCGGCGACCTTTGTCACCCCTGCCGTCGTCAGTTCGTCGATGCCGGAGCCGTGCACGACCCAGGCGCGCTCGGCGCCGAGCCGGCCCAAGACCTCGGCCATCGGGCGAACCCATTCCGGCGCAAACACGCCGACCAGGAGGCGCCGCGCCCCGGCCGGGTTCGACAACGGCCCCAAGAGGTTGAAGATCGTGCGGGTGCCGAGTTCGACCCGGGTCGGCCCGACATGACGCATCGCGCTGTGATGGCGCGGCGCCATCAGAAAGCAGATGCCGATCTCCCACAGGCAGCGCCGCACGACCCTCATGTCGGCGTCGATGTTGACGCCGAGCGCGGTCAATACGTCGGCCGCCCCCGACCGCGACGAGAAGGCGCGATTGCCGTGCTTGGCCACCGGCACGCCGCTTCCGGCGACGACGAGCCCGGTGGCGGTCGAGATGTTGAAGGTGCCCGACGCATCGCCGCCGGTGCCGACCGTGTCGATCGTGCCGGGCGGGGCCTCGATCGTCAGCGCCTTGGCGCGCATGATGCGGGCTGCGCCGGTGATCTCGTCGACCGTCTCGCCGCGCACCCTGAGGGCCATCAGGAACGCCCCGATCTGCGACGGCGTCGCATCGCCGCTCATGATGATCTCGAAGGCGGCAGCGGCCTCGCTTTCGGACAAGGTCCGCCCGGAAGCCACCTGCGCCAGAAGCGGGCGCAGATCGCTGGGTGGTGCGGCGCTCATCGGCCTGTGCTCCGTGTCATCGTCCTTATATATCAGCCTCGGCCGCCCGACGGAAACCGAGGGCTTGCGGCGATTGCATCGGCTGGGTGCGGATGATAAGGTAAATCTCATGAACAGAGCCGTGCAGTCAGCAATCTGGTGGTGGCCCGTGTAACCTGGGCGGCCATCCTATTCCCTTTTCGCAAGAGGCCGCCGCGGAGCACCGGGCGGCCTTCGCTGTTACAGGGCGATTGTCTCTCCGGGGGCCTCCGAGGCGAGCGTACCGGAGGATCCCCGTGCAGCGCACCAGCTACGAAACCAAGGGCGGCATCCGCATCGTTCGCGAGGTTGTCACCCAGACCTACAGCCCGGCCGATACGACATTGGCCGAGCGGCTCGACCGGCAGCGCGGCGTCTTGTTTTCGTCGAGCTTCGAGTTTCCCGGCCGCTACACCCGCTGGGACATGGGGTTTGTCGACCCGCCGCTGTTGCTGACGGCGCGCGGCCGACGCTTCACCGTCGAGGCATTGAACGAACGCGGCCGGCTGTTGCTCGGCGCGGTCGGCGACCATCTCGCGGCGTTGCCGGCGGCCGATATTCGCCGGCTCGGCGACGATCGCATTGACGGCGAAGTCCAAGCCAGCGACACGCGGTTTCCCGAGGAGCAGCGCAGCCGCCAGCCCAGCGTCTTTTCGGTCTTGCGCGCGCTCGGCGAGTTGTTTGCCAGCCCGGAGGACGAGCATCTCGGGCTCTATGGCGCGTTCG
>DATLTH010000136.1:0-8390 GCA_035533695.1 Allostellaceae bacterium
GAAGTCACCGAGGGCGAGATCGCGACGCGGCTCGGCCTCGCCGGCATCACCCCCTTCGCCGAAGTCATCATGGTCGAGCGCGACCTGCGGCTCGTCGAGTTGACCGGCGCGCGCTATCACATCGCCCACGTCTCGACCGACGCGGCGATCGGCGCGATCCGCCATGCGAAGGCGGCGGGGCTGCCGGTGACCTGCGACACCGCGCCGCCCTATTTCGCGCTGAACGAGACCGCGATCGGCGACTACCGGACCTTCGCCAAACTGTCGCCGCCCTTGCGCAGCGAGGCCGACCGGCAGGCCGTCGTCGCCGGGCTCGCCGACGGCACGATCGACGCGATCGCCAGCGACCACGCGCCGTGGGACCAGGATTCCAAACGCCTGCCGTTCAGCTCGGCGAGCTACGGCATCGTCGGGCTGGAGACCTTGCTGCCGTTGTCATTGGAGCTCTACCACAACCGCCATCTGGCGCTGCTCGACTTGCTGCGGCATCTGACGATCAACCCGGCCCGCATCCTTCGGCTCGATGTCGGGCGACTGGCAGCCGGCATGCCGGCCGATCTCGTCGTGTTCGACCCCGACGCGGCGTGGCAAATCAAGACCGACGACTTCCGCTCGAAATCGAAGAACGCGCCGTTCGACGGCCGCCCGGTGCAGGGCCGCGTCGAGCGCACGATCGTCGACGGTCGCGAAATCTTCCGGCGGCAGGGCCAGAGAGCGCCGTGACCGCCGTTTTCGCCGCCGCGATCATCGGCTATCTGCTCGGCTCGATCCCGTTCGGCCTCCTGCTGACGCGGCTCGCCGGCCGCGGCGATATCAGGCAGATCGGCTCTGGCAATATCGGCGCGACCAACGTATTGCGCACCGGCAGCAAGACGCTCGCCGCGCTGACCCTCGCTTTCGATCTCGGCAAGGGATTGGCGGCGGTGCTGATCGCCGCGCATTGGGGGCCGGACCCGGCCCTCGCCGCTGCCGGCGCCGTCATCCTCGGCCACATGTTCCCGGTGTGGCTCAATTTTCGCGGCGGCAAGGGGGTGGCGACGGCGCTCGGCGTTCTGCTGGCATTGGCCTGGCCGGTCGCGGTTGTCGCCGCCCTGGTGTGGCTCGCGACCGCGGCGGTTTTTCGATATTCCTCGCTCGCCGCGCTGGTTGCTGCGATTGCCGCGATCCTCCTCGCCGCGGTTTTTGCCGATCCGGAGCGCGCGCTGCTGATCGCCGGCATCGCGCTCCTCGTCATTCTGCGCCACCATGACAACATCCGCCGGCTGCTCGCTGGCAGCGAGAGCCGGATCTCATTCGGAAAAGCCTGAGCCCCAACATCAAGCCCAATGGCCGCGCGCGAACTCGAACCGCAGGAACGCGTCGACTGGTTGCGGCTTTGCCGCAGCGAGACGGTCGGCCCGGTCACCTTCTACGCGCTCCTGCGCCGCTTCGGCTCGGCCGCCGCGGCGCTCGACGCCTTGCCGCGCCTAGCTGTTCGGGATGGGGCGCGCCCCGCGGTACCGCAGACCCGCCGCGACGCCGAAGCCGAACTGGCGGCGATCGACCGCCTCGGTGGCCGTCTCGTCTGCTGGGGCGAGCCGCTCTATCCCACAGCGCTTGCCGCGGTCGAGGACGCGCCGCCGGTGCTGACCGTGCTGGGCCATGACGAAATGCTCGGCATCCCGATGGTGGCGGTGGTCGGCGCGCGCAACGCCTCGGCCAATGGCCGCCGGCTCGCCCAAAGCCTCGCCGCCGGACTCGCCGAGGCCGGCATCGTCGTGATCTCGGGGATGGCCCGCGGCATCGACGCCGCCGCGCATCTCGGCGGGCTGGAGAACGGCTCGGTCGCGGTCGTCGCCGGCGGCGCCGATATCGTCTATCCCGAAGAGAATCGCGGGCTCTACGACGCGCTCGTACGCGATGGCGCGATTGTTGCCGAAATGCCCCTCGGCACCGAGCCGCAAGCCCGCCATTTCCCGCGCCGCAACCGCATCATTTCGGGGATGGCGCTCGGCGTCGTGGTGGTCGAGGCGGCAGCGAAATCGGGCTCGCTGATCACCGCGCGCTACGCGCTCGAACAGGGCCGCGAAGTCTTCGCCGTGCCCGGCTCGCCGCTCGATCCGCGCAGCCGCGGCGCCAACGATCTCCTGCGCAACGGCGCGACCTTGACCGAGACCGTGGCCGACATTCTGGCTCAACTCGGGCCATTGCTGCAGGGGCGCCCGCCGCTGCGGCAGCCCCTGCCGCCGCAGCCGCGCCTGCCCTTGCCGCCGGCAGTGCCGCGGCCGGTACTTTCCGCGCCCGCCGCGCCGCTCGGCGAGGATGCGGCGCTTGAGCTTATCGTCGAAAAACTTGGCCCCACCCCGGTGGCGGTTGACGAACTGGTGCGCCAGTGCCAATTGTCTGCCGCCTCGATCGCCACCCTGCTGCTCGAGTTGGAACTCGCCGGCCGCATCGAGCGTCATCCTGGCAATCTCGTGTCGCTCCGCTAGGCCGTCACCAGCGCAGGGCTTTTTTTGAATGATTGCATGAACGTCGTTGTCGTCGAGTCGCCGGCCAAGGCGAAAACCATCAACAAGTATCTCGGGCATGACTACAAAGTCATCGCCAGCTACGGCCATGTCCGCGACCTGCCGGCCAAGGACGGCTCGGTCGTGCCCGACGACGATTTCGCGATGTCGTGGGAGGTCGACGGCAAAGCCGAAAAGCATATGAAGGAGATCGCCGCGGCGATGCGCGGCGCCGACAAATTGTTCCTCGCCACCGACCCCGACCGCGAGGGCGAGGCGATCTCCTGGCACATCCGCGAAGTGCTGCAGGCCCGCCGCGCCTTGAAGGACGTCGACGTGAAGCGCGTCGTGTTCAACGAGGTGACGCGGGGCGCCGTGCTGGAGGCCTTCCGCCATCCGCGCGAGATCGACCGCGAACTGGTCGACGCCTATCTTGCCCGCCGCGCGCTCGATTATCTGGTCGGCTTCACCCTGTCGCCGGTGTTGTGGCGCAAACTGCCGGGGAGCCGCTCGGCCGGGCGGGTGCAGTCGGTGGCATTGCGGCTCGTTTGCGAGCGCGAAGCCGAGATCGAGGCGTTTCGGGCGCGCGAATACTGGACGATCGAAGTCGATTTCCAGACCGAGGCCGGCGACCGCTTCACCGCTCGCCTGTCACATCTCGACGGCAAGAAGCTCGACCGCTTCGACCTCGACAGCGAAGCAAAGGCGCGCGCCGCCGCCGATGCGATCCTCAAGGCAAGCGGGTTCACCGTCGCCGCGGTCGAGCGCCGCGAGGTGCGGCGCCACCCGTTTCCGCCGTTCACCACCTCGACCTTGCAGCAGGAAGCCTCGCGCAAGCTCGGCTTCGGCGCCAGCCGCACGATGTCGGTCGCGCAGCGCCTCTACGAGGGCATCGACCTCGACGGCGATACGGTCGGGCTGATCACCTACATGCGCACCGACGGGGTCGCGATCGCCGGCGAGGCGATCGCCGCGGCCCGCCAGCTGATCGAACGCGATTTCGGGGCGCGCTATCTGCCCGCGCAGCCGCGGGTTTACCGCAGCCCGGCCAAGAACGCCCAGGAGGCGCACGAGGCGATCCGCCCGACCGACATGGCGCGCCGCCCCGGCGATGTCGGCCGCCATCTCGACAACGACCAGCGCCGCCTCTACGAATTGATCTGGAAGCGCACCGTGGCGAGCCAGATGGAATCGGCGTTGCTCGACCAGGTCAGCGTCGACATCGCCGATCCGAGCGGCCGTCTGCGCCTGCACGCCACCGGTTCGGTGATCCGCTTCGACGGGTTTCTCAAGCTCTACCAGGAAGATCGCGACGACGCGGCCGATGAGGAGGGCGAAGGACGGCGGCTGCCGGATATGCGCGAGCGCGAGCGCCTGACCCGCGGCGCGGTAACGCCGGCACAGCATTTCACCCAGCCGCCGCCGCGCTTCACCGAAGCCAGCCTCGTCAAGAAGCTCGAAGAGCTCGGCATCGGCCGGCCCTCGACCTACGCCTCGATCATCCAGGTGTTGCAGGACCGCGACTATGTGCGGCTCGACAAGCGCCGCTTTGTGCCGGAGGACCGCGGGCGCCTGGTCACCGCGTTCCTGACCAGCTTTTTCGAACGCTATGTCGAATACAATTTCACCGCCGATTTGGAAAACCAGCTCGACGAGGTGTCGGGCGGCCGGGTCGACTGGAAGGAATTGCTGCGCAATTTCTGGCGTGATTTTTCTGCGTCCGTCGCCGGCACCAAGGACCTGACGATCACCGCGGTGCTGGAGGCGCTCGATGCCGAACTCGGCCGCCACCTCTTTCCCGAGGGCGCGGCGGACGGGCGCGATCCGCGCCTGTGCCCGGGCTGCGGCGCCGGCCGGCTCTCCTTGAAGCTCGGCCGCTTCGGCGCCTTCATCGGCTGCTCCAACTATCCGGAATGCCGCTACACCCGCGCTTTTGCGCTCGAGGCGGAGGGCGAGGCCGGCGGCGCCGACAGCGTGCTGGGCAGCGATCCGGCGAGCGGCGACGCGGTCAGCCTCAAGAAGGGTCCCTACGGCCAATACCTGCAACTCGGCGAGGGCGGCGACGGAGGCAAGCCGCGGCGGGTCGCATTGCCGCGCGGGGTGAAGCCGGCCGATGTCGATCTCGACACGGCGTTGCGCCTCTTGGCATTGCCCCGCGAAGTGGGCCGCCATCCCGAGACCGGCGAGCCGATCACCGCCGGGATCGGCCGTTTCGGCGCCTATATCAAGCATGGTTCCTCGTTCGCCTCGCTCGCCGCCGATGACGACGTGCTGTCGATCGGCCTCAACCGCGCGGTGACGCTGTTGGCCGAAGCGAAGAGCGGCGGGCGCCGCGGCCCGCAACTGTTGCGCGACGTGGGGCCGCATCCGGCGGGCGGTACGATCGGGCTCTATCGCGGCCGCTACGGTCCCTATGTCAGCCATGACGGGGTTATCGCCTCGCTGCCGGGGAATGCTGATCACGACACCTTTCCACTCGACGACGCGGTCGCGCTGCTTGCCGCGCAGCGGGCGAAAGGCAAGGCACGCCCGGCCCGCAAAGCCCCGGCCCGCAAGGCCGCGCCAGCGCCCGCCAAGGCGGCGCAAACGGCCAACGGCAGCAAGACTGCGGCGCGCCGCACCGCCGCGAAACGCGCAACGCCGAGGGCGAAGGCTGCCGCCAAGCCCGCAGCGAAACCGGCGCGCCGGCCGCGCGCGTAGTCTCCGTCCGGCACACCATGCCCAAGCGGCGCGCAGAGGGTCGTCCCGGCAGCGCTCGGCGGGGCCTACCGTCGCCCGCGGCCCTCACCGAGTTTCTGCGCGATAATCCGGGCGCCCTCACCACGCGCGAGATCGCCCGCGCCTTCGGGCTTGGCCCCGCCGATCAGCCGGCCTTGCGCGACATGCTGCGGCGGGTTCAGAACTCCGGCGAGCTGGTGCGCGGCGCCAACCATAAAATCGTCGCCGGCAAGCCGCTTGCCGACATTGTTCCGGTCGAACGCTCCGGCAGTGATGGCGACGGTTTTCCGGTGGTCCGGCCGCTGTCGGCGGCGGGCACGGACTCCCCGAGCTTTCGCCTGACCGGAAGCGCCGGCGAGGAATTGGGAGTCGGCGAGCGCGCGCTGGCCCGGCTGATCCGTCGCGACAGTGGCGAGATCGAGGCCGAGATCATTCGCCGGCTCGATGGCGGGGCAAACCGCATCGTCGGGGTGTTCCACCGGACCCACGACGGCGGGGTCATTGCCGCAGCCGATCGCCGCGACAAGAGCGAATACCGTGTGCTCGGCCATGACGCCGCCGGCCTCGCCGATGACGAAATGGTCGTCGCCGAGGAGTTGGCGTCGCGCCATTTCGGCAAGCGGGCGCGGATCGTCGAGCGCCTCGGGCCCGCGAATGCGCCCGGCGCGGTCAGCCGGCTGGTCATCGCCGCCTTCGACATTCCCGACGAATTTCCGCCGGAGGCGCTTGCCGACGCGGCCGCCGCGCGACCGCTGGATACGCTCGCCGGCCGCGCCGATCTGCGCGAATTTCCCTTGGTCACGATCGACGACAGCGACGCCCGCGATTTCGACGATGCGGTGTGGGCCGAGCGCGACCCCGACCCGGCCAATCCCGGCGGCTGGCACCTGATCGTCGCGATCGCCGACGTCGCCCATTACGTGACGCCGGGGAACGCGCTCGACCGCGAGGCGGAGCGCCGCGGCAACTCGGTCTATTTCCCCGACCGCGTCGTGCCGATGCTGCCGGAGGCGCTGTCGAACGATCTGTGCTCGCTGGTGCCGGGCATGGCTCGCCCCTGCCTCGCCGCGCATCTGTGGATCGATGCCGCCGGCCGTAAGCGGCATCACCGTTTCGAGCGGGCAGTCATGCGCTCGGCCGCGCGACTGACCTACGACGCCGTCCAGGCGGCCCATGACGGTCGGCTCGACGCGCCCTTTGCGCTCGACGCGGAACGGCTGGCGGCGCTCTACGGCGGCTTCGCGGCGCTCGACCGCGCGCGGCGTGCGCGCGGCGCGCTTGAGCTCGATCTGGCCGAGCACCGCGTCGTCCTCGATGGCGACAAGCGGCCGATCGCGGTTACCCCGCGCACCCGGCTCGACAGCCACCGGCTGATCGAGGAGTTCATGATCCTGGCCAACGTCGCCGCGGCCGAGGAACTGGAAGCGCGGCACCAGGCCTGCATGTACCGGGTGCACGACATGCCCGATCCGGAGAAGCTGGCGGCGTTGCGCGACTTCCTCGACGAACTGGGCATCCCCGGCCTCGCCCTGGCCAAGGGTCAGGTCATTCGGCCCGGCCTGTTCAATCGCCTGCTCGAGCAGGCCGCAGCGAGGCCGGAGGCCGCGATCGTCAACACGCTCGTATTGCGCACCCAGGCACAGGCCGCTTACAGCCCGAACAATATCGGGCATTTCGGGCTGGCACTGCCGCGCTATGCGCATTTCACCTCGCCGATCCGGCGCTACGCCGATCTGCTCGTCCATCGCGCCCTGCTTGCCGGGGGAACGCCGGCGCGGGCGGCGGGCGAAGCGCTGGGCACGATCGCCGAGCACATCTCGGCGACCGAGCGGCGCGCGGCTGCGGCCGAACGGGCCGCACTCGATCGCTACCGTGCCATGCTCCTCGGCGGCGCAATCGGCACGGTCTATGCCGCCCGCATCAGCGGCGTCGCGCCGTTCGGGCTGTTTGTGACATTGCCCGACAGCGGCGCCGACGGGCTGGTCCCGATATCGGCGCTGCCATCGGATTATTACGACCACGAGGCGGCGCGCCACCGGCTGGTCGGCCGCCGCTCCGGTCGCACCTTCGCGCTCGGCGACGCGGCGACCGTCACGCTGGTCGAGGCGGATGCGATCGGCGGCCGGCTGGTCTTCCGGCTTGAGGATGACTCGCTCGCAAAACCGCGGACCGCCGCGGCATCGCGCTCGCGGCATGGGCCGTATCGGCGCCGGCGTTAGCCCGGCTTTACGGCTCCGCGCTCGCCCTGCGATTGATCGCCGATGCTCGCGCCGTTAAGCTCGACGGCGCTGGCAGAACGTGCCAGAGCGGGGCGATCCCGCGAAGTGATCCGGGCGCGCCAGTTGTCGAACAAGGGAGCCGGGGGTGTCGATTCGCGCGCTGCTGTCTTCGCGGCTCGCCGCCATGATGACCAGGGCGGCTTTCGGCATCGCCTGCCTGTCCCTCGCCGCCTGCGCGTTACAGCAGCCGCCCGCGACCGCTTCGGGTCGGACGCTGTTCGCCCGCGGTCTCCACGACATTGCCAATCTTTACCTCCAGCCGATCTCCAGCAGCCGTCTCGCCCGCTCCGGGATTGCCCAGCTGCTCCGGCTCGACGGCAAGCTCGCGGTAACCGACACCACGCGGGCTCCTTTCGGGAATGTGCTGAGCCTCAGCTACAACGGCCAAGAGGTCGCCTTTTTTGCCGCGCCGCCCGAAAGCGACAGCGGCCGATGGGGTGATCTCGTCGCCGATATGGCCGCCGCCGCGAAACGCGCCTCGCCCCGGATCGCGGCTTTGCCGCAGGAGACGATCGATACCGCCGTGTTCGACGGCATGACCATGCCGCTCGATCGCTTCTCGCACTATGCGGCGCCGGAGGTCGCGCGCGAGCGGCGCGCCGCTCGCGACGGCTTCGGCGGGATCGGGGTCACCCTCGACACGGAAGACAACCTGCTCCGCGTCACCGCCGTCACGCCGCAAGGTCCGGCCGCCGCCGCGGGTATTCGGCCCGAGGACCAGATCATCGCGATCGACGGCGTTGCCACCGCAGGGCGCTCGCCACCGGACATCATTCATCGGCTGCGCGGACCGATCGACAGCGCCATCGCGATCACGATCCGGCATCCGGGAACAACGCCGAGCGAACTCCAGCTGCACCGCGCCGATGTCGCCGCCCGGAACGTGACGATGTCGCGCGACGGC
>DATLTH010000137.1:0-3840 GCA_035533695.1 Allostellaceae bacterium
GGCGGCCGCGCGGGCCGGGGCGCTGAGTTGAACCAGCGTCTCGACCGCCTCGTCGTCCTCCTCGTCGCTCTCGATCAGTTGCGCGCTGAGCGGCTGCGACAGTTTCGAGCCGTCGCGATAGAGCGCCGTCGCCTTGAGGCCGAGGCGCCAGGCCAGCATGTAGGCCGCCTTGCAATCCTCGACGGTCGCCGAATTCTGCATGTTGATGGTCTTCGAGATCGCGCCGGTGATGAACGGCTGCGCCGCCGCCATCATGCGGATGTGGCCCTCGGCCGAGATGCTGCGGGTGCCGCTCGGGCCGCACGGGTTGGCGCAATCGAACACCGCGAGGTGCGAGGGGCTGAGATGCGGCGCGCCTTCGAGGGTCATCGCCCCGCAGCACCAGGTGTTCGCACCCTCCACTTCGGCGCGCGAGAAGCCGAGCGCGGCCAGGAGGTCGAAGCCGGCATCGGCGAGCCGGTCGGGGGCGATCCCGAGCCGTTCGACGAGGAAGGCTTCGCCGAGCGTCCATTTGTTGAAGGCGAACTTGATGTCGAAGGCGGTTGCGAGCGCCGCCTCCAAGGCCGTCAGCGCCGCCGCGTCAAAGCCTTTCACCGCGAGGCTCTCATGGTTGATGCCCGGTGCTCCCTTGAGGGTGCCGCAACCCAGCGCATAGCGCTCGATCTCGGCGATCTCGGCGTCGCCGTAGCCGAGCGTGCGCAAGGCCTGCGGCACGAGGCGATTGATGATCTTGAAATAGCCGCCGCCGGCCAGTTTCTTGAACTTGACCAGGGCGAAATCGGGCTCGATGCCGGTGGTATCGCAATCCATCACCAGGCCGATCGTGCCCGTGGGGGCGATGACCGTCGCCTGGGCATTGCGGAAGCCGTGCTTTTCGCCCAAGGCCAACGCCGCGTCCCACGCGGCGCGCGCCGCGGCGACGAGCGGCTGGTCGGGGCAGCCCGCGGCGTCGAGCGGCACCGGCGGGATCGCCAGGCCCTCGTAGGCGGCGCCCGTTTCGCTCCAGGCGGCGCGGCGGTGGTTGCGGATGACCCGCAGCATCGCCTCGCGGTTTTTGGCAAATCCGGGGAAGGCGCCGAGTTCGCCCGCCATTTCGGCCGAGGTCGCGTAGCTGATGCCGGTCAACAGCGCGGTCACCGAAGCGGCGATCGCCCGCCCGGCCTCGCTGTCATAGGCGATGCCCATCGCCATCAACAGGCCGCCGAGATTGGCGTAGCCGAGCCCCAATGTGCGGTAGGCGTAGCTGAGCCGGGCGATCTCGCGCGCCGGGAACTGCGCCATCATCACCGAAATTTCGAGCACCAATGTCCACAGCCGCACCGCATGCTGGAAATCGCCGACCGCGAAATTCCCGTCCCCAGCTCCGTTTGGGTCGCGGAACGCCAGCAGGTTCAGCGAGGCGAGATTGCACGCCGTGTCGTCGAGGAACATGTATTCCGAGCACGGGTTGGAGGCATTGATCCGGCCGCTCTCGGGGCAGGTGTGCCAGTCGTTGATCGTCGTGTCGAACTGCAGCCCGGGATCGGCCGAGGCCCAGGCGGCGTGCGCGATTCGGTCCCACAGGGCGCTGGCCGGCAGGGTCTTCGACACCTTGCCGTCGGTGCGGCGGATCAGCTGCCAGTCGGCGCCTCTCTCGACGCGTTCGAGAAAATCGTTGGCGACGCGCACCGAATTGTTCGAGTTCTGCCCGGCGACGGTCAGATACGCTTCGGAATCCCAATCGGTGTCGTAGGTGCGGAAATCGATTTCCGTGAAGCCCTGGCGGGCGAACTGGATCACCCGCTGGACATAGTTTTCCGCGATCATCGCGCGGCGCGCGGCGCGGATTTCGCGCTTCAACGCCGGGTTCTTGGCCGGATCGAAGGGGTCCTCCGCCTCGGTGTCGCGGCAGGCCGCCATGATCAGGTTGAGGTGCCGGGCGGCGAGTTTCGAGCCGGCGACGAGGGCGGCGACCTTCTGCTCCTCGACGACCTTCCAGTCGATATAGGCCTCGATGTCGGGGTGGTCGGCATCGACGATGACCATCTTGGCGGCCCGCCGCGTCGTGCCGCCCGACTTGATCGCGCCGGCGGCGCGGTCGCCGATCTTGAGGAAGCTCATCAGCCCCGACGAACGCCCGCCGCCCGACAGCTTTTCGCCGTCGCCGCGCAATTTCGAGAAGTTCGAGCCGGTGCCCGAGCCGTATTTGAACAGCCGCGCCTCGCGCACCCACAGGTCCATGATGCCGCCCTCGTTGACGAGGTCGTCGGCGACCGACTGGATAAAGCAGGCGTGCGGCTGCGGGTGCTCGTAGGCGCTGTCGGAGGCGCGCACCTTGCCGGTGATGTAATCGACGTAGTAGTGGCCCTGCGCCGGCCCGTCGATGCCATAGGCCCAATAGAGCCCGGTGTTGAACCATTGCGGGCTGTTGGGGGCGCCCATCTGGCGCGCCAGCATCAGGCGCATCTCGTCAAAGAACGCGCAGGCATCCTCTTCGGTGTCGAAATAGCCGCCCTTCCAGCCCCAATAGGTCCAGGTGCCGGCGAGCCGGTCGAAGCATTGCCTGGCGCTCGATTCGCCGCCGCTGCGCTCGGCCTTCGGCAGCGAGGCGAGCGCCGCCGCATCGCCGGTGTGCCGCCACAGCCATTCCGGCACCCCCTCTTCCTCGACCGCCGCCAGACGCAGCGGCACCCCGGCCTTGCGCAGGTATTTCTGCGCGAGGATGTCGCAGGCGACCTGGCTCCACTCGGCCGGCACCTCGATTCCCTCGGCGGCGAACACCACCGAGCCGTCGGGGTTGCGGATCTCGCTCGAGGCGCTGCGGAAGGGGACGGTCTCGTATGGGTCCCGGCCGGCGATGGTAAAACGACGCGCGATATGCATATCACTCCCCCGCGATGCCAATCCGCCCCCAGATATAGCGGCTGGCTTATTCAAGGGGGCGAAATATAGATGCGAACCGGCATCCGGGTCCAGTTCGTTAACACCATATATGGAATGCAATCGCACATTTTTCGCAATTGGTGGATTCTGGGCCACAGGCCTTTACCGCCGCGCCGCGCGATGCGATAAACCGCCGCCCGCGAGGGAAGGAATCGGATGGGTACGACGTTCGGAACACGGCTGTTGACGTGGCTGCGCGGCGAGCGCGTCGGCGCCGATGCCTACGGCAACACCTACTACCGCCTGCGCGGCGACAAGCCGACCGGGCGCGGCGGCGGGCGCGCCAGCCGCGAGCGGCGCTGGGTCATCTACCAGGGCGAGCCGGACGGCTCGAAGGTGCCGTCGGAATGGCATGGCTGGCTGCATCACATGGTCGACGAGGTGCCGGTGCCGCGGCAGAAATACGCCTGGGAAAAGGATCACCAGCCGAACCTGACCGGGACGCCGCAGGCTTATCATCCGACAGGCTCGGTGTTGCGCGGCGGCCATCGCGCCCATGCCACCGGCGATTACGAGCCGTGGTCGCCCGAGTAGCGCGCGCCCAGGATCGCCGCGGAGCCCGCCGATGAAAGGCAATGTCATCGAAACCGTGATGGGCGCGGTGGTGCTCGTCGTCGCCGCGCTGTTCCTGGTCTTCGCCTACAAGACGAGCCAGCTGCGCGAGGTTTCGGGGTATCAGCTGAGCGCCGATTTCGAGCGGGCCGACGGCATCCGCCAGGGCGGCGATGTGCGCATCAGCGGGGTCAAGGTCGGCTCGATCCTGTCCGAGCGCCTCGACCCGAAAACCTTTCTCGCCGATGTGCGGATCAGCGTCGACCCGTCGATCAAATTGCCCGACGATACGGTCGCCGAGATCATTTCGGCAGGGCTGCTCGGCGACAAATACCTGTCATTGGTGCCGGGCGGCTCGGACAAGAT
>DATLTH010000138.1:0-3917 GCA_035533695.1 Allostellaceae bacterium
GTCGATGCGCTGGTGCCGCAACCCTTCGTCCTGATCGGCACCTCGATGGACGGCATCATCGCGATGGCCTATGCCGCGGGGCACAAGGCCCGACTGAAGCGGGGCGAGCTTGTCGCCGTGCCCGCGGTCGGGCATGCGCCGACCCTGGTCGAACCCGCCGCGCTCGCCGCAATCGAGCGCTTTATCGCGGCGGTGTGACGCCGCAAGTGCGAGTCGCGTGCGCGAACCGGTTCCTCCCCCGCGAGGCGGGGGAGGGGGACCATGCGCAGCATGGTGGAGGGGGCATTCGCGAGGGCGCCCCTTCCGGCTCGCTGCGCTCGCCACCTCCCCCGTAAACGGGGGAGGAACCGTGGAACGTGATGCTCGGTATGCCCCGCCTATTCGCCGGAATACCCCAGTCGCAGTTGCAGACGCACGCCGCTCAGCATGGTTCCCGACGCGTCGGAGACCGCGACCGCGGCGCTGACATCCTGGTCGAGCAATTCGCGGGCGCGCCGCAATGCCTCGTGTTCGGTGCTGAACCGCTCAAACCGCACGCGCTCGTCAACGTGGCGGTCCCAGCTCGCCATCGCCATCGCATCCCCATAGAAAACCTGATACGTCATGAGCTGATCCCCTCGTATTGACTGATGTTTGCTGGTCGCTTGGCGAGTGAAACCTCGCCATCGATAAACTGATCTGCATCACCTGCTTTCGCCTGTCGGTTAAGCGAGGTGAATGTTGCAGAACGCTACAATGTTCGACGTTTGGTAAATTCAGCCCGTATTTTAGGGCATGATTATGACAATATGGTTTCTCTGGGTGACAACGGCAACAATCGACGATCTTTGTTCGAGGTCCTTCGCCGGCCCAGGGGCGGCTGACAGGCGGCCGGCCCTACAGCACCGCTTCGGCGATGACCCGCATCGCCGCCCTGTCAGCGCCGGTCAGCACCAATGAGCCGATGGCGTTCTGCCGCGCCGCTTCCTGCCACGCCTGAAGGCGGTCGCGAATGCGGCCCGCCGGGCCGACCAGCGAGATTTCGTCGATCAACGCGTCGGGCACCGCGGCCGCCGCCGCCTCGCGCTTGCCGTCGAGAAACAGATCCTGGATCTCCGCCGCCGCCGCCTCGTAGCCGAGGCGCTTCGTCAGATCGTTGTAGAAATTGGCGCTGCGCGCGCCCATGCCGCCGATGTAGAGGGCGAGCCCCGGCCGCAGCGCATCGCGGCATTTCGCCAAATCGTCGCCCATGCTGACCCTCACATAGGGCGCGTTGTCGAAATCGGCGAGATCGGGCGATTTGCCGGCCTTTGCCCGGCCCTGCTTGACCGGCCCGACGATCGCCTCGACCTTCTCCGGCGACATGAAAATGGGCAGGTTGCCGTCGGCCACCTCGCCGGCGGTGCGCAGCCCGGCAGGGGTGATCGAGGCGGTGTAGATTTTCAGGCTCGGATCGCCGTGGATGATGCTGCGCAGCGGCTTGCCGAGGCCGCTCGCGCCCGGCCCCGTGTAGGGGATGTCGTAATGCGAACCGTGGAATTCGAGCGGCGCCTTGCGCTCCAGGATCTGGCGAATGATCGCGACGTATTCGCGGGTGCGGGCCAGCGGCTTGCCGAATGGAACGCCGTGCCAGCCCTCGACGACCTGCGGCCCGGACGGGCCGATGCCGCACAGAAAGCGGTTGCCCGACAAGGCCTGCAAGGTCATCGCGGTCATCGCCGCGCAGGTCGGCGTGCGCGCCGGCATCTGCATGGTGCTGGTGCCGGCCTTGATCCGGCTGGTCCGCGAGAGGACCCAGGCGACCGGACTGACCGCGTCGGTGCCGTAGGCCTCGCCCGCCCACACCGCGTCAAAGCCGAGCCGTTCCGCCTCCAGCACCAGATCCATGTCGATGCCGGCATGGCCGGGCTTGAATTTGATCGTCGTCGACAATTTCATCGGGCGATCCCCTCTCCGGCGCGGGCAACGCGCTCGACCGCGGCAAGCCAGTCCGACAATTCGCGCTCCATCGGCTCGACCAGCACATGGCCGACCCCGACCGCTTCACAGCCGGCGAGCCGCGCCTTGAGCGCGCCGTCGTCGCGGCCGTCCCAGCCGTAGCGCAACGACACCGCGAAATCCGCTTCGGGGCGCTCGCCGCGCACCCGCTCGACCAACGGCGCCGCCTGCTCGGGGGTGCAGCGCGAGCCGTGCCAGCCGTCGAGCCGCAGCGCCCGCTTCAAGGCCGGCTCGGAGGTGCCGCCGATCCAGATCGGGATCGGCTTTACCGGCTGCGGCAATATGCGCATGTCGTCGATGACCGAGGGGATCGTCTTCGCCGCGAACGACACCGGATCCTGCGACCACACCGCCCGCATCATCGCGATGCCTTCGTCCATGCGCCGGCCGCGCTCGCGGAACGGCACCCCCAGCGCCGCGAATTCGTCTTCGAGCCAGCCCACCCCGGCCCCGAGGATGAGCCGCCCGTCCGACAAATTCTGCAATGTCGCCAATTCCTTGGCGAGCGGCAGCGGGTGGCGCAGCGGCAGCACGAGGACGCTGGTGCCGAGCCCGACCCGGCTGGTGCAGGCGGCCGCCCAGGTCAAGGTCAATACCGGGTCCCAGAAGATCGCCGAGGGCGGGTACATGCGGTCCTTCGGCAGGATGATGTGCTCGCTGACCCAGACATCGGCAAAGCCGAGCTCCTCGGCCTGGATCGCGGCGCGGCGGATCGCGTCGGGTCCCGCCTTCTGGCCGATATGGGGCAGATGAATGCCGAGCCGCATGACGACGATCCTTCCTGTTTGCTAGGCCGAGGCGCCGGCGGCGGCGCGGCGATAATGCATTCGCGGTCTCCTGTCGGGAGCCTATCGTATTGTCTCGCGCTGCCGCGGGGAAGGCCAGGAGCCATGACGGTGCAAGACGCTGCTGACGGAGCGACCCGGTCGTGACCGACTGGCGTCGGCTATGGGAGTACGCAGCGAGCGGCGGCGTGCCGCGGCGCTCGCTCGTGGCGGCCGTCGTCGTCGGCACGGTGTTGAACCTGATCAACCAGGGCGATGCCTTGTTTGCCGCCCGGCCGATCAATTGGCTCAAGCTGCTGCTGACCTACATCGTGCCGTATTGCGTCACCACCTACGGCGCCGTGTCGTTTCGCATGGCGCTGGAGCGGCGGTCCGAGCCGACCGACAAGGCCTGAGCGCGCCGCCGGTCAAACGGTCGGCGGGTCATCTTTCCGTATGCCGTTATGGCCGACGGATGGATGCTGACTGAAGGGTGCGCGGGAGACCCCACAGTTTCTTCTTGAGGCTGGCGGCGAGGCGGCTGGAGGCGCTCCTGCAATTTCGGATCATTCAATTCGCTTTTGCAATCTCGCCAATTTAAATTGCATATCAAATTCGATTGCGCATTTTGCTCAATAAGTGAGTTGTCGAGTTCGTTAGAATGGCCTAAAAATCTGCGATACCGTTGTCAACGGCAACGGACATAAACGGAGGTGGTGCCCACGGCGGGACTTGAACCCGCAATCCGGTCAGGAAGCCGATCCAAAGTCGGCTGCGTTTACCAGTTTCGCCACGTGGGCACTCTCCGTGGGGTGTGGCCCGGACCGTCAGCTCCAACCGTCGGTCCGGGCCTGCCCCAGCCACCGGCCGCTATCGCGACCAGACCTATCGGGATACGCGTCGTTCGCCCTATTAGCAACGGGAACTAAAAGGGAACATAACGTTTTCCGACCCGGAGGAAGCGTGTTCCGCGCATGGCGCTAAAGAGGTGGCGGGCCAAACATGTACCAGCCATCTGAACCCGCCGATCAACGCATTAAAATCACACCGTCGTCGGCTCCTGCGCCTCCTGGTGCCAGGCGAGCAGATGCCGGCGCACGACAGCGATGGCCCTGACGACGCACAGCCCCGCAACCGCGATTTCGATGATGCCGGCAAAGACGCCCGGCGAATCGG
>DATLTH010000139.1:0-3306 GCA_035533695.1 Allostellaceae bacterium
CTTGCCGAACGCCTGCGCCGCGTCGGTATGAAACAGGATGCCGCGCGAGCGGCACAATGCGCCCACTGCGGCGAGCGGCTGGATGACGCCGATCTCGTTGTGCGCCGCCATGACCGAGACGATCAGCGTGCGCTCGCTCAATTCCGCTTCGAGCCGGTCGAGCAAGACGAGGCCGCTCGGCTCGACCGGCAGGTAGGTGACCGTGAACCCCTCGCGCGCCAGTGCGGCGGCGCTTTCCAGCACGCATTTGTGCTCGGTCGCCAGGGTGACGATGTGGTCGCGCGGCTCACCCTTTGCTGGTGGGTAGGCGCGGGCGAAATGCGCCGCGCCTTTGAGCGCGAGATTGTTGGCCTCGGTCGCGCCGGAGGTGAACACAATCTCGCGCGGGTCGGCGCCGATCAGCCGCGCGATCTCGGCGCGCGCCCTCTCGATCGCCGCCGCTGCGGTCCGGCCGTAGACGTGGCTTTCGCTGTGCGGGTTGCCGAAATGCTCGGTGAAGTAGGGCAGCATCGCCTCGAGCACGCGCGGATCGAGCGGCGTCGTCGACTGGTTGTCGAGATAGATCGGCAGCCGGTTCGGGCGCTCGACCTGGTCGGGGGCGCTCATGCGGCTCTCCGCGCGACGCGCCGGGAGAGCGCCGTCCAGGCATCGAGGAAATGCGCGATGTCGGCCTCCGTCGTGGTCCATCCGAGGCTGACCCGGATCGTGCACGCGGCGATTTCGGCCGGCAAACCCATCGCCGCCAGCACATGGCTCGGGCCGACCTTGCCGGAGGAGCACGCGGCACCGGCGCTGACCATCACCCCGTCGAGGTCGAGGGCGATGATTTGGGTCTCCGCCAAGACGCAAGGCAAGGCGAGGGCCGTCGTATTCGGCAGCCGCGTCACGCCGCCGCCCACCACCAGCGCGTCGGGGACCGCCGCAACGGCCGCGGCGTCGAGCCCGTCGCGCAGCGTGCGAACGCGCTCGTAGTCGCCCAGCGCGGCAACCGCCGCTTCGGCCGCCGCGGCAAAGCCGGCGATGCCCGGCAGGTTCTCGCTGCCGGCGCGGCGCCCGCGCTCCTGGCCGCCGCCGCGGATCAGCGGCGTCAAATCCGCCGCACCGGTCACCACCAATGCGCCGATCCCGGACGGGCCGCCGAGCTTGTGGGCCGACAGGCTGATCAGGTCGGCGCCGATTTCGGCCGCCGCAAGCGGCATCTTTCCCGCCGCCTGGACGGCATCGCAATGAAACAGCGCGCCCTGCGCATGGGCGACCCGGGCGATGTCGGCGACCGGCTGCATCACCCCGGTCTCGTTGTTGGCGAGCATGACCGAGACCAACGCCGGGCGCGTGTCGGCGCCAAGCAGCCGTTCGAGATCTGCCAGATCGACGATGCCGTCGCGATCGACCGCAATGCGCTCGGCGCCGGGCGCCGCTTCCAGCACCGAACTATGCTCGACCGCCGAGACGAGGATGCGCTCGCGCCCGCTGCCGAAGAGCGCGAGATGGCTGGCTTCGGTGCCGCCGCTGACAAAGACGACGCCGTCGGGCGATGCGCCGATCAGCCCGGCCACCGCGTCGCGCGCGTCCTCGACGAGCCGGCGCGATGCCCGCCCCCAGCGATGCACCGACGAAGGGTTGCCGCAATGGCCAAGCACAGCGGTCATCGCCGCCGCCGCTTCGGGGCGCAGCGGCGCGGTCGCATTCCAGTCGAGATAGGTCTCACGCCGGGTCATGACAGGGCATATTCATCGCGCGTTCGCGACGCGATAGCTCTCGCGGTGGGCGAGGCCGCTGGTGCCGAGAACCCGCCGGTCGCAAACGTCGCCGAGCGACACCGAGCTCAGAAAGAGATGGATCTGGTTGCTCAACTCCTCCCACAAATCGTGGGTCAGACATCGGCTGCGGTCGCCGCGGCAGCCGATCGCGGCGCCGGGGGTACAGCGCACGGCATGGAGCGGCTCGTCGACAGCGAGGATGATGTCGGAGATGCGCGTCTCGTCGCGGCCGTAGGCCAACAGGTACCCGCCGCCCGGGCCGCGGACGCTCTTGACGAGGCCGCTGCGGCGCAATTTGGCGAACAGCTGTTCGAGGTAGGACAGCGAAATCTCCTGCCGTTCGGCAATCTCGGTCAGCGCGATCGGGTTGCCGTCGCTGTTGCGGGCGAGATCGACCATCGCCATCACCGCGTAGCGCCCCTTGCTGCTGAGCTTCACGGCTGCGCCCTCGCGACAGGGCGCCGGCGCGGATCGGCCGGCGGCGTCGTCGCAGCGCCGGCGTCCGGGTCGCGCCCCGCTTCGAGTTCGCCCACCCGCGCCCGCAACGCCGCGACCTCGTCGAGCAGCGCATTGAGCGGGCGGGCGATCGGATCGGGGATCTCGCCGCTGACGCCGTACGGCTCGAAGGCCGGCGGAACCTCGCTCGCCGCCCGGCGCTGGCCGACCTGGCGCGCCGGGTTGCCGACCATCGTCGCCCCCGCCGGCACCTCCTTCAGCACGACGGACGCGGCGCCGATGCGCACGCCGTCGCCGACGCGAAACGGCCCCAGCACCTGCGCTCCCGAACCGACGATGACGTCGTTGCCGAGGGTCGGGTGCCGCTTCTGGCCGCCCTGCTCGCGCGTCGGGCGGGTGCCGCCGAGCGTGACGCCGTGATAGAGCGTGCAATCGTCGCCGATTTCGGCGGTCTCGCCGATCACCACCCCCATGCCGTGGTCGATGAAGAGGCGCCTGCCGATGCGTGCGCCGGGGTGGATTTCGATCCCGGTCAGCACCCGCCCGACATGCGAGACAAAACGCCCGGCGAGATGCCAGCGGCGCTGCCACAACCAATGCGCAAGGCGGTAGAACAGCAACGCCTGGAAGCCGGGATAGCACAGCACGACTTCAAGCCGAGAGCGGGCCGCCGGGTCGCGGGCGAGGGTCGCCTCAATCTCGTCGCGCAGGTTTTTAAAGAGCATTGCCATCACTATGTTATCGTCGAGACCGTGATCGCGCCGCGCGGGTTCGCGGCCCGCATTCGTGGATGTCGGGGCGACATATAATTGTCCCAGTAGCAAGGTCAAGTATTGCCGGACAAGGTAGATGCTGCCGTCCCGTTTGGCGCGCGATATATTGACTGGAGAGGTCGGATTTGAACCGGGATCGCCATGCCTGACGTGATCATCAACGGCCCGGAAGGGCGCATCGAGGGCCGTTACCACCACGCCCGCGGCGGCACGGCGCCGATGGCGCTGGTCTTGCACCCGCACCCGCTGCACGGCGGGACGATGAACAACAAGGTGGTCTACTCGCTGTACCAGACCTTTGTGCGCCGCGGTTTTTC
>DATLTH010000140.1:0-10538 GCA_035533695.1 Allostellaceae bacterium
TTGCTGGTCGACAATTTCGCGACCGCGATCGCGGGCCAGGACTACATGCGGGGACGCTCGGCGACCGACAAGAACCAGGTCGGCATCGATTTCGACCCCGAAGAGCTGACCAAGCAAATCCGCGCCGGGCTCAAGCTCGAGGAACTCCAGGGCATCAACGCCTAGGACGTCATCCTTTCAGGTTGAACCGAAACCTCGTCACCCCCGCGCAAGCGGGGGTCCAGGATGATCGCGCGTTGCCTGCCCTGGGTTCCCGCTTCCGCGGGAACGACGGATTTGATTTGAAGCGACCGCGCAGACCGGCCGGCCGCGTCCGCGATCGCGTCATGCCGCGTTGCCTCGGGCAACGGCACGGGCTTGCGTCATGCCGGTGTTCTGGCGGTTAATCAGGACACCGCTGACCCTGGAGCCCCTCGCCGATGAAGCGCGTTCTGTCCGGCCGGTTCATGCACGAGACCAACACGTTCAGCGTCCAGACGACCGACATGGCGCTGTGGCGGTCGCGCGACTTCCACCTCGGCAACGAAATCCCGGCGGCGTTCCGCGACACCCGCTCGGCGATGGGCGCAACCTTCGAGGCGGCCGATAAATACGGCTGGACCCTCATTCATCCGGTTTCGGCCAACGCCAACCCGTCGGGCATCGTCACCGACGACGCGTTTGAACAGATCGGCGGCATGATCCTCGACGCCGCCAACCGGCAGGGGCCGATCGACGGCGTATTGCTGCACCTGCACGGCGCGATGGTCGTCGCCTCGTACGAAGACGGCGAGGGCGAATTGCTGGCCCGGCTGCGCCGGGTTCTCGGCCCCGACGTGCCGGTCGTCGTGACCCTCGACCTGCACGCCAACGTGACGCAGCAGATGGCCGACAACGCCAGCGCCCTCATTGCCTTTCGCACCTATCCGCATATCGACATGTACGAGCGCGCCTGGCAGGGCGCCGACCTGCTGCAGCGCGCGATGGCGGGCGAGGTCAAGCCGCGCACCGTGATCGCCCGGCGGCCGATGATCTACGGGCTCGATCGCGGCCGTCACCGGGCGGGGCCGATGGCCGAACTGATCGCCCGCGGCGAGGCTCTGGAGCAGTCGGGCGAGGTGCTTGCGGTCAGCGTCTGCGCCGGGTTCAGCCGCGCCAACATCCGCGATGTCGGGCCGTCCGTGACGGTCACGGTAGACGGAGACAGCCCGCATGGACAGGCGATTGCCGAAGCGTTCATCGACCACGCCTGGGCGACCCGCGATTACGCGAGCTTCACGCTGCTGCCGGTGGCCGAGGCGGTCGCGCGCGCCAAAGCGGGCAGGCCCGGCGACAAGCCGCTGGTCGTCGCCGACTACACCGACAATCCCGGAGGCGGCGGCTACGGCGACGCGACAGCCTTCCTCGCGGCCCTGGTCGAGGCCGGGGTCGAGCGCGTCGCGTTTCATGCGATCTGCGACCCCGCGGCGGTGATGGAAGGGATGCGCGCCGGCATCGGCCCGACAACCCTGACCTTGGGGGGCAAGACCGACCCGCTGATGGGCGGCGGGCCATTGACCCTGAGCGGTGAGATCACCCATTTGAGCAACGGCAGGTTCATCGCCTATGGCCCGATGGGGGGCGGGGTCGAACGCGATTACGGTCCCTCGCTGGTGTTCCGGGTCGGCGGCCCAAATGGCATCGACATCATCGCGATCACCCATAACGGGCAGGCCGTCGATCTCGGCCAGTTCACCTCGATGGGCATCGATCCGGCCCGCTACACGACCGTCGCGGTCAAATCGATGCAGCATTTCCGTGCCGCCTTCGAGCCGATCGCGCGCGACGTGATCCTCGTCGACACCGGCGCGCTCTGCTCCGAAATCTACACGCCCGAACTGTTCGACAAGGTGCGCCGCCCGGTCTGGCCGCTCGATCCGATTTGAGGGCGCCAGGGCATGACAAAACCGGGCCCGTTTCCGCCCTTCGACGATGACGGCGCCTTGCCCGACGACGAGCGCGAGATCCTTGGCCGCGCGCGGAAGCTGATCCCGCACCTTGCCGAGCGGGCGGCATCGGCCACCGCAGCGCGGCAAATTCCAGCCGAAACGATTGCCGAGTACCATGCCGCGGGCATCTTGCGCATCTTGCAGCCGCGGCGTTTCGGCGGGATGCAGGGCCGCTTCAGCCTGTTCTCGCAGATCGTCGAGGAGTTGAGTTTCGGCTGCGCTTCCTCGGCCTGGGTGTACGCGGTGTTGGCCGAGCACCAGTGGATCATCGCGCAATATCCCGAGCGGGCGCAGATTGACGTATGGGGCGACGATCCGCTGGCGGTCGCGGCCTCGTCATTGGCGCCGCGTGCCCCGGCAAAGCGCGCCCCCGGCGGCTGGCGTCTGAGCGGCCATTTCCCGTTTTCGAGCGGCTGCGACCATGCGCAATGGGCGATCATCGGCGCCTTTCTCGGCGAGAGGGGCGACCCGCGCACGATCGCCTATCTGCTGGTGCCCTTGGCCGAAATCGAGATCGTCGACGACTGGCATGTGCTTGGGCTCGCCGGCACCGGCAGCAAATCGCTGGAATTGCGCGACGTTTTCGTGCCCGAGCACCGCGTCGTGATGGTCAGCGACCTGTTCGCCGGGACGCCGCCGGGCGCGCTGGTGCATCCCGAATACCCGGTGTTGCGGGCGCCGCGCGGCTTTCTCGTGTCGTATTCGCTGCCGCCGGTGGCGATCGCCCTCGGCCGGCGCGCCCTCGATGTCGCCTGCCAGTCATTGGCCGGGCGGGTGTCGCGCGGGGTGCGGCGGCTGGCGGAGTCCGAATTCGTGCAGATGACGATCGGCGAGGCTTCCGCGGCGATCGACGCCGCGACGCTGCTTTTGCACGCAGGGCGCCGGTCGAGCACCGCGGCGGTCAGTTCGGGCCGCCAGATCACCGAGGCGGAGGCATTGCGCGCACGGCGCGACATGGTCTTCGCCCAGCATCAGGTGGGGTGGGCCTTGGAGCGCCTCAGCGAACTCTCCGGCGCCCGCTGGGTCTACGACACCGACCCGCTCAACGAAATCCGCCGCGACGTGATGACGATCCTGACCCACACCGCCGCCAGCCGCCTGGCCGCGATGGCCCCCTACGGCCACCTGCTGCTCAGCCGCGGCGGGGGTGAACCTGGGTAACGCGCGCCGAGGGCCGCCCGAATTTGCGCTCGCGCCGACATTTGCACGAGACCTTTCGCGGGTTTGCGAACGACCTGCCGAGCGTGGTCGAGATCATCGGCAGCCCGAAGAAAAGCGCGTTCCCGCGAGGAATGGGTGAAACGCGCTGCCGCATAGCTCGCGATTGCCGCCAATTCCTCCCGCGTTGAGATGGATCAAGGCCCCACGATCAGCGCTCGGTCAATGCTACGGCGCGGTGCGGGTCGGCGAGGTCCGAAGGCGCCCGCTCGCGACGTAAGGGGAGAGGGCGATGCTCGGGACAAACCGCGACTTGACCACCATGCAGGAACTCCTCGATTTTGAGATCCGGCGGTTCAATGCGATGGCGAAAGGCGCGCCCGAACAGGCCTGGATCCGGCATCGGCTCGTCCGCCTTACCCGGCAGCGCATCACCCTCTGCGCGGCCTTGGTAAACCGGCGCGCCGAAGCAGCGAAGAACGTGGTGGATTTTTCGCGCTGGGTTAGCGGCAACGGTGCGCTCGGGAAGAGGAACGTGCGGCAAGACCGCGACCGTACCCCTGCCGAGGCAAGCCGGCGAAGGCGGAATCCCATGTGAACGCTGCCTCCAGGCCCGGCCGCCATGCCCCTGATGGGGTTATCCCTCGGCCGGAATGGCGGTATGGTGGAGCGCGGATCGCGATTGCGGGGAAGTTGGGCATGGATTTCGAGCCGTCGGCCAAGGTGAAGCGCCTGGAGGGGCAGGTGCGGGAGTTTGTCGAGCGCGAGGTCTATCCGGCCGAAGCCGTGTTCGAGCGGCAACTGGCCGAGATGCCGAGCCGCTGGCACATCCCGCCGGTCATGGAGGAATTGAAGGCGAAGGCGCGCGATGCCGGGCTGTGGAACCTGTTCCTGCCGGAAAGCGAACTGGGCGCCGGCCTCACCAACCTCGAATATGCGCCCTTGTGCGAGATCATGGGGCGCTCGCCGATCGCGCCCGAAGCCTTCAACTGCTCGGCCCCCGACACCGGCAACATGGAAACGCTGGTGCGCTATGCCACGCCGGCGCAGCAGGAGCGCTGGCTGAAGCCGCTCCTCGCCGGCGAGATCCGCTCGTCCTTTGCGATGACCGAGCCGGCCGTCGCCTCGTCCGACGCCACCAACATCGAGGCGCGCATCACCCGCGAGGGCAATTCGAGCTACGTCATCAACGCCCGCAAATGGTGGACCTCGGGCGCGATGGACCCGCGCTGCAAAATCTTCATCCTGATGGGCAAGACCGACCCAGAAGCGCCGCGCCATCAGCAGCAGTCGATGATCCTGGTGCCGCGCGACACGCCGGGCGTCACCGTCGTGCGGGCGCTCACGGTGTTCGGCTACGACGACGCGCCGCACGGCCATGCCGAAGTCGAGTTCAAGGATGTGCGCGTGCCGGTCGAGAATATTCTTCTGGGCGAGGGGCGGGGCTTCGAGATCGCGCAGGGCCGGCTCGGACCGGGGCGCATCCACCATTGCATGCGGATGATCGGCCTCGCAGAGCGCTGCCTCGAAGCGATGGTGGCGCGGGTCAAGAGCCGCGTCGCCTTCGGCCGGCCGCTCGCCGACCAGGGCGTCATCCGCGAATGGATCGCCGATTCGCGCATGGAGATCGAGCAGTCGCGCCTCTTGACGCTGAAGGCCGCCTATATGATGGACACGGTCGGCAACAAGGCGGCGCAGGCCGAGATCGCGATGATCAAGGTGGTGGCGCCGAAGATGCTCTTGGCCGTCATCGACCGCGCCATCCAGGCGCATGGCGGCGCCGGCGTCTCCGGCGATTTCGGCCTCGCCTACGCCTGGGCGCGCTCGCGCGTGATGCGCATCGTCGACGGCCCGGACGAAGTCCACAAACGCGCCGTGGCGCGGGTGGAACTGCGGAAGTGAAGCTCGAAGCGGCCGAGTTGATTGATGAGCGGCCGGACGAGCGTCTCGATACCAGCCGGCTCGAACCCTATCTGCGCACGCATCTGCCGGGCGCCGAGGGGAAGCTCGTCGTGCGGCAGTTCGGCGGCGGCAAGGCCAACTTGACCTATCTCTTGCGCTTTGGCACCCCCACCCTTCGCGGCTCGGCAACAGCAGGGCATACGAACGAGAAAGCCCTCCCCCTCGATGGGGGAGGGTTGGGTGGGGGTGATTGCGCCGGCTTGGCGGTCGAGGCGCGGTCCAGGGGGCAAAATTCACCCCCACCCCAACCCTCCCCCATCGAGGGGGAGGGAGGAGTCCGCGAGTTCGTGCTGCGCCGGCCGCCCTTGGGGCCGATCCCGCCCGGCGCGCACGACATGGCCCGCGAACACCGGGTGCTGTCGCGGCTGCACCAGCGCTATCGGTTGGCGCCGCGCAGCCTCCTGTTGTGCGAGGACGAGAGCGTCATCGGCGCCGTGTTCATCGTCGAGGAGCGGCGGCATGGCTTTGTCATCCGCGATGACATCCCCGACGAATTCGCCGGCCGGCCCGAGCTCAACCGCCATATCGGCGAGGCACTGGTCGACGCGCTGGCCGACCTGCATCTGGTGATGCCGGCCGAAATCGGGCTCGGCGACCTCGGCCGCCCGGAGGGCTACAACGAGCGCCAGCTTGCGGGCTGGGGCCGGCGCTGGCAGACGGCTCAAGGCGGCGACGAGGCCGAGCGCGCCGCTGCCCTGATGATGCCGGTGCTGGACTGGCTTGGCGGCCATCTCCCGGCCCACAGCCAATCAAAACCTGGCGGCGCCGCGCTGCTGCACAACGACTACCGCCTCGACAACTGCCTGCTCGACACCGCTGATCCCGGCCGTATCGCGGCGGTGCTCGATTGGGACATGTGCACACAGGGCGATCCGCTCGCCGATCTCGGCTATGTGCTGAACTACTGGGTCGACCCGGGCGACCCGCCCGAGTGGCGCGAGATCGCGTCGATGCCGACCTGGCGCGAGGGGTTCCCGTCGCGCGCCGCGGCCATCGAACGCTATGCCGCGCGCACCGGCTTCGATGTCGGCGCGATCGGCTGGCACCAGGTGTTCGCCGCCTTCAAGCTCGCCGTCATCATCCAGCAGATCTACATCCGCTTTGTGCGCGGCCAGACCCAGGACCGGCGCTTCCGCCATTATTACCGCCGCGTCCTCGGCCTCGCGGAGAAGGCACGCAGCCTGGCGGGTTTGTAGCGGCTTATCGAGATTGCTTCGCTGCGCTCGCAATGACTGCAAAACATGTTGTCATTGCGAGGAGCGAAGCGACGACGCAATCTCGTACCATGATCGTCTTCTACCGGGGAGCCGAGAATGAGCGAAATCCAGGCATTGGTGCATGACGTGTTCGGCACCGTCGTCGATTGGCGCTCGGCGGTGACGGCCGACGGGCAGGCATTGGGCGCGCGGCTCGGCATTGCCGGCGTCGACTGGCAGCAGGTCGCCGACGAATGGCGCGGCCTCTACGCGCCGTCGATGAACAAGGTGCGCACCGGCGAATTGCCGTGGACCAACCTCGACGCGCTGCACCGCATGGCGCTCGATCTGCTGCTCGAGAAATTCGGCATCGCCGGCAAGCTCAGCGAAGACGACAAAATCTGGTTCAACCTGACCTGGCACCGCCTGAAGCCGTGGCCGGATTCGGTGCCGGGCCTCACCCGGATCAAGAAGAAATTCATCATCGCCACGCTGTCGAACGGCACGGTGCGCCTATTGACCGACATGGCGAAACATTGCGGCCTGCCGTGGGACACCGTGCTCGGCTCCGACCTCGTGCGCCACTACAAGCCCGACGCCGAGATGTACCGCTCGGCGATCGAGTTTCTCGGCTCGGGCGACCCCGGCGCGGTGATGATGGTGGCGGCGCACAACAACGACCTCGCCCAAGCCGCCAAACACGGCATGAAGACCGCCTATATCGCCCGCCCGTACGAGCATGGGACGAAGCAGGCGCGAGACTTCAAGGCCGAGCACGATTTCACCTATGTCGCCACCGGCTTCGAGGATCTGGCGGCGCAATTGGGGTGCTGATGGCGCTCGAGGAATATCAGCGCAAGCGCGACTTCCGAAAGACGCCGGAGCCGGCGGGCACGGCGCGTCGCCGCAAAAAGGCGGCGTCCTTGTCGTTTGTCGTGCAGAAGCATCGGGCGACCCGGCTGCATTACGATTTCCGCCTCGAAATGGGCGGCGTTCTCTTAAGCTGGGCGGTGCCGAAGGGGCCGAGCCTCGACCCCGGCGAGAAGCGCCTCGCCGTGCATGTCGAAGATCACCCGCTCGACTATGGCGGGTTCGAGGGGGTCATCCCAAAGGGGCAGTACGGCGGCGGCACGGTCATGGTGTGGGACCGCGGCACCTGGACCCCGCTGGAACCCGATCCCGAGGCCGCGCTGAAGAAGGGCGCGCTGAAGTTTCGCCTCGACGGCGAGAAACTGCGCGGCAAGTGGGCTCTCGTCCGCATGGGCGGCAAGGCGGCGGGCGAAAAGCACGAGAACTGGCTGCTGCTCAAGGAACGCGACGACGAGGCGGTGCCCGAGAGCGGCGCTGCGCTGGTCGACGACAACCCGCTCAGCGCCGCGACCGGGCGCTCGATGGACGCGATCGCCGCCGCTCGCGACCGGGTCTGGGACATCTCACGCGGCGAGATCGCCGGCGACCCGATACCGGGCGCGAAACGGCGGGCGATCTCTCGCCCGCGCGGCGCGCGCAAGCGGCCGATGCCCGAGCATCTTGCGGTGCAGCTCGCGACGGCCGCCGATGCGGCGCCGGAGGGCGAGGAGTGGCTGCACGAGATCAAATATGACGGCTACCGATTGCTGGCGCGGATCGAAGGCGGCGCGGTCCGGCTGACCACCCGGGGTGGGCTCGACTGGACGGCCAAGTTCCCCTCCCTCGTGCGCGCGCTCGCCGCGCTGCCGCTCGACGGCGCGCTGGTCGACGGCGAACTGGTGGCGCTTGCCGCCGACGGCACGACGAGCTTCGGCGATTTGCAGGACGCGATCGCGCACGGCGACACGGCGGCGCTGGTCTATTTCGCGTTCGACCTGCTCTACCATGACGGCGCCGATCTGACCGGCGCTGCCCTCGAAGACCGCAAGGCGGCGCTCGCCGCGCTCGTGCCCGACGATACCACCGGGATCGTGCGCTACAGCGATCACCAGCAAGGGCGCGGCCCCGATTTCTTCCGCCACGCCGGCCGCTATTATCTCGAAGGCATCGTTTCGAAGCGCCGCGACCGGCCGTACCGTCCCGGGCGCAGCCGCGATTGGCTGAAGATCAAGTGCCACAAGCGCGACGAGTTCGTGGTCATCGGCTTCACCGAGCCCGAGGGACAGCGGCACGGCTTCGGAGCGCTGCTGCTCGGCTATTACGACGACCAAGGGATATTGCATTACGCCGGGCGCGTCGGCACCGGCTTCGATGATGCGCAGCTCGGCGAACTGCGGCAGCGCCTGGATGCGCTCGAACGCCCCGCCCCACAGATCGGCTTGCCAAAGGGAGCTTCGGCCAGGGGCGTGCATTGGACCGAGCCGCGCCTCGTCGCCGAGGTACGATATGCCAACCGGACCGTTGACGGGATATTGCGCCATGCCGCCTTCCTGGGCCTGCGCGACGACAAGGAACCCGAAGAGGTGAAGGACCCACGGCGGGGAATGGCGCCGGCGGCGGCAACCGGCGCAGCGAAGGCGCGCGACGGCAGCACCGGCTTTGCCGGGGTGCGGCTGACCAATCCGGACCGCGTGTTCTATCCCGAGGAGGGCATCACCAAGCTGGCGCTCGCGCAATATTATGCGGCGGTCGCGGATTGGGCCCTGCCGCAGCTGGCACACCGCCCCCTGAGCCTGGTGCGCTGTCCCGAGGGAACGGGCGGCCAGCACTTCTACCAGAAGCACGACATGCCGGGGTTTTCGGACGTGCTCGGGCGGATCGACATCGCCGACAAATCCGAGGCCGGGACCTACCTCTTCGTCAAAGACCTCGCCGGCCTCGTTGCCCTCGTGCAGATGGGGGTGCTGGAGATCCATCCCTGGGGTTCGAACGTCGCCAAGCTCGAAACCCCGGACCGCATCACGTTCGATTTCGATCCCGACGAGGGACTGCCGTGGGAGCATGTCACCGCCGCGGCGATCGACATGCGCGAGGCGCTTCTCGGCATCGGCCTCGAAAGCTTTGTCAAGACCACCGGCGGCAAGGGCCTGCACGTGGTTGCGCCGGTCACGCCAAAGCTCGGCTGGGACCAGATCAAGGAGTTTTCGCGGTGGGTCGCGGAGCGGTTCGTTGCCGCCCATCCCGACCGCTTTACCGCAAACATGGCAAAGCGCGCGCGCCGGGGCCGCATCTTCATCGACTACTTGCGCAATGGCCGCGGCGCGACCGCGATCGGCGCCTATTCGCCGCGCGCGCGAGAGGGCGCGCCGGTGGCAACCCCGCTGTTCTGGGACGAGGTCGAAAACGGCGTCCGGCCGCAGGCGTTCACCGTTACGACCGTGCCGACGCGGCTCGCCGGGCTCAAAGCCGACCCGTGGGGCGCCATGCCGACAGTGCGCCAGTCAATCGGCGCGCGGGTGCGCCGCGAGATCGGCATCTAGAGCCCGCCGCCGCCTCACTCTTGGCGGTCGCTGCGGCGGGCTACTTCGCCCCGGATCGGCCCAGGCGGCCTCCCGGTACTCTCAGAACTCGCCGCTGCGATAGGCGTCGTCGAGGCGGTCGGCATCCTCGTCCGACGGCTCGTCCCAGGCTTCGCCCCGGCGGCGCAGCGCGCCGGTAAAGTTGGGCGGGCGCTTTTCGTTGAACGCCTGGCGCCCCTCTTCGCCGTCGGTCGTCACCTGGATCAAGAGGTTGTTGATCAGGTTCTGTACGTGCCAGGCCTGGTCGGTCGGCAGGTCGCCGAAGCGCACGACAAATTCCTTCATCATGCGCAATGCCACCGGCGGCATCCTGACGATATGGCGGGCGATCGTTTCCGCCCGCTCCATCAACTGGGCGTGCGGCACCACCTCGTTGACGAGCCCGATGCGGAGCGCCTCGGCGGCATCGACCGGGTCGTCGGTCAGCAGCATCTTCATCGCGTCGATGTAGCGCAGCTGCTTGACCAGCAGGCTGGCGCCCGGCCCGTGGCCCAGCCAGCCCTGCGTCGTCAGGGCGAACTTGAAGCGCGCGTGCTCGGCGCTGGCGATGCGGATATCGGTCGATGACAACAGGATGTAGAGGCCGGCGCCTGCGGCCCAGCCGTTGACCGCGGCGATGACCGGCTTCCACACCCGCGGGTAATGGTCGCCCATGCGCCCATCGACCCCGGTCTTCTGCCCGTGCACGCTGCCGGCGAGCGGCCAGAAGATGCGCTGGGTGCGCAGGTATTCGCGTTCCTCGGGGGTGATGTTCTTGCGCGGGGCGAGGTTGTGGCCGCCGCAGAAGTGCCGGTCGCCGGCGCCGGTCAGGATCGCGCAGCGGATGT
>DATLTH010000141.1:0-2647 GCA_035533695.1 Allostellaceae bacterium
GGCCTGCTCGCTGCCGTGTGCGGTCTTCCCCGGCCGGCGCCGGCCGCCGGTCTGCCTCAAAATGTGGCCGCCAAGCTCGCTCAGCGGCTCGCCGCCGCCGCGGCGCTGCCGGATTTCACCCCGCCCGGCCCGGCGCTCGACCCTGCCTCGCTCAAGGGCAAGCTCGTCTTCACCATCCCGACCTCGACGGCGATCCCGTTCTGCAGCGTCGTCGATCAGCAGATGGCGGGGTTCGCCGCGCGGCTCGGCCTGGGTTTCGAGGCCTGGCAGAACAACGCGCAGCTCGCGCAGTGGGCGCAGGGTTTCACCGCCGCGCTGGACCACAAGGCGGCGCTGATCAACGTCGCCTGCGGCCTCGACCCGGCGACCGTGGCGCCACAGGTCCGGCAGGCGCTGGCGCAACACGTGCCGGTCGTCGCCGCGCACACCTATGCGCCCGGACAGCCGCAGCTGGCGGGATTGTCGGCCATCGTCTACGGCGCCTATCTGCCGGCGGCGAAGCTCGAAGCCGAGTGGATCATCCGGCAGACGAACGGGGCGGCCGACGTCCTGGTCATCACCTCGCCCAGCACCGCCAACAGCCCCTACATCCAAAAGGAGATCGCCGGCCAGTTCGCGAAATATTGCCCGGCGTGCAAGCTGCGCTACATCGGCGTCAACGCGCCCGACTGGCCGACCAAGATCGGCCCGCAAGTGCAGAGCGCGATCGTCGCCGACCCGCATCTGAACTACGTGCTGCCGATCTATGACGGAATGGTGCAGTTCGTGATGCCGGCGATCGTCGCCACCGGCGCCGGCGGCCGCGTCAAGGTCGCGAGCTTCAACGCCACCCCGGCGGTGCTCGACATGATTCGCACCGGCGACATCGTGACCTTCGACATCGGCGAGGACACGACCTGGCTCGCCGGCGCGATCCTCGACCAGGACATGCGCGTGTTGCTCGGGCAGAAGCTGATCCCGAATTACCAGGCCGGTCTGCGCGCCTTCACCAAATCGAATGTCGCGCAAGCGGGTGTTCCGGCGAAGTTCGGCACGGGCTACGGCAGCAGCGCGGCGGACGGCTACGCGAAGCTGTGGGGGCTGCGCTGATTGCCGAGCCGATCCTGCAGCTGCGGCATATCGGCAAGCGGTTCGGCGGCACCACGGCGCTCGATGATGTCGCGCTCGCGGTCGCCGCGGGCGAGGTGCACGGTCTGGTCGGCCAAAACGGCTCCGGCAAATCGACCTTGATCCGCATCCTTGCCGGGTTTCACGCGCCCGAGCCGGGAGGCGAGTTCGAGATGGAAGGGCGGCCGGTGCGCCTGCCGCTCTACCCGGGGCAGTTCCGCTCGCTGGGCATGGCCTTCGTGCATCAGGACGCGGCCCTCCTGCCGGCCCTGACGGTCACCGAAAACCTGCGCGTCGGGGCGCTGGCCGGGCGCAGCTTGGGCCCGGTGCGGTGGCGGCGCGAAGCGGCGCACGTCGCCGCGCTGCTCGCGGAATTCGGCATCGACTGCGACCCGATGGCGCGCATCGAGCGCCTGCGGCCGTGGCAGCGCCCGCTGCTCGCGATCGTGCGCGCCATCGACGAGGTTCGCCGGCTGATCGAGGCGGGCGGCGCGCGCCACGGCCTGTTGGTGCTTGACGAGCCGACCGCGGGGGTCGGCGATGTCGGCGTCGGCCGGTTGTTCGAGGTCATGCGGCGGGTCAAGGCCAGCGGCTTTGGCATCCTGTTCGTGTCGCACGATCTCGACGAGGTTCTGGCCGTCACCGACCGCGTCACGGTGTTGCGGGACGGCCGCGTCGCCGGCGGTGGGCCGACGCGCGACCTCGGCAAAGAGGCGCTGATCGAGATGATCGTCGGGCGGCCGCTGGCACACGCTGCACCAAGTGGCGAGGTTGTGGCGGGCCCGCCGGCGGCCGTCGTCGCCGATTTGCGGGGACCGGGGGTCCGCAGCGCCGGCTTTGCGATCGGCGGCGGCGAGATCGTCGGCCTGACCGGGCTCACCGGCTCGGGCTTCGGCGAGGTCGGGGCGCTCATCGCCGGCGCCTTGCCTGCGGTTTCCGGGACCCTGTCGATGGCGGGGACGGAACACGCCATGCGCGGCATGACGCCGCGACGAGCGATTGCCGCCGGGCTCGCCTATGTGCCCGCGGACCGGCTGCGCGCCGGCTGCATCGGCGAGCTGACAATTGCCGAGAATCTCGCTCTGCCGGTGCTTGGGCGCTTCGCCCGGGCCGGGGTGCTGCGGCTGCGCGCGCTCGCCCGCTATGCGGGCGAACTGTGCCGGCGCTTCGACGTGCGCCCGGCCGACCCGACAATGCGCCTCGACGCGCTGAGCGGCGGCAACCAGCAAAAGGCGCTGCTCGCCAAATGGCTGCAATTGGCGCCGCGGCTCTTGATCCTCGAGGAGCCGACGGTCGGTGTCGATGTCGGCGCGCGCGAGCAGATTTTCGCGGCGATCCGCGGCTGGGCGCAGGCCGGCGCCGCGGTGCTGTGCGCGAGCAGCGACCACGAACAACTCGAGCGATTGTGCCGGCGGGTGCTGATCTTCCGGCACGGCCGGATCGCGGCCGAACTGGTCGGCGCCGATGTCACGGCGGAGCGTATGGCGTATGAGTGTTTCGGAACGAGTGCCGGCGCCGCCGAGGCCGCCGGCTGAAGCCC
>DATLTH010000142.1:0-3406 GCA_035533695.1 Allostellaceae bacterium
TGAAGAAGGACGGGGTCAAGGTCTCTTACGCGATCCACCCGGTGGCGGGCCGCATGCCCGGGCACATGAACGTGCTCTTGGCCGAGGCCAACGTGCCCTATGACGAAGTTTTCGAACTCGACGAGATCAACCGCGATTTCGCCGCGACCGATGTCGCCTTCGTGATCGGCGCCAACGACATCACCAACCCGGCCGCCAAGACCGATCGCGCCTCGCCGATCTACGGCATGCCGATCCTCGATGTCGAGCACGCCAAGACCGTATTGTTCGTCAAGCGCTCGATGGCCTCAGGCTATGCCGGGGTCGAGAACGAACTGTTCTACCGCGACAACACGATGATGCTGTTCGGCGACGCCAAAAAGATGTGCGAGGAAATCGTCAAGGCGCTGGAGTAGCGCGGCGGATCGCTCAGCGTCCTCTGCGCGATATCGTCCGATAGTCATCATGCGGGCCAACGTGAAATAGCTCGCTGTAAGTCCCGTTCGCGTCCCTCCTTTGAACGTAGAACACGCGTACGCCGCGCGTCACGCGGAACGCCCAAACATCTTGCAATCCCTGTTTACGTTCGGGCCGAAGCGCATTTTCTGCCGTGCGCGCGATAAAGTGCCTCACCGCTTCGATGGTCTGGTCGCGCAGCTCAGGCGACAACCGCCGCAAGGCCCCATCAAATCCAGGCGCGGTCTTGACGCGCCTCGGCCTCATCCCTCTGCGATCCGGCGCAGATATTTTTCCATCGCGTCCGGGTCAGAGAAAACTGGGCTGGCTGTCTCACCGGCGGCCGCACGTCGCTCAGATGCCAGCTTCAGAAAAAGGATTCTAAGGTTCTGATGAAGCTCGATCCAAGTACGAATAATTTCCAGAGCCTCCGCCGCCGACCGCTTCAAGGACCGAGCGAAATTAGTCCGCGGGTGCTTCGCAACGAAGCGCTTTAGACCTTCGGCTTGCTCGAAACTTTCTGCGGCCGCTTGACGCTCCATTCCCAGAAGGACATCAGCCAACTCTTCCAGTTCTGCCGATGTGGTGCCAACTTGAGCCGCTTCGGAATAGAATTTCTCGAAGCTATCGCTCTGCTCCTTAAGGGCGCGTCGCATCCGAGCCAGTTTGGCGGCAAGGACCGCGAGGTGACCCAGTTGCCCTCCTGCCGAGTTGCATTCGGTCGAAGTTAATTCTCGTAGAGCGAATACTGGCGGGGGAAGGACGTATCGCGCTACAGATCCGGAACTCAGCATGCTCTACCTGGGCCAGCGTTGCTCGGCCGGCTCAATATCCCTCGCGCTCCATGCGCTTGCGCAGGAGTTTGCGGTGGCGGCGCACCGCTTCGGCCTGCTCGCGGGCGCGGCGCTCGGAGGGTTTTTCGTAGCTGCGTCTCAGCTTCATTTCGCGGAACACGCCCTCGCGCTGCATCTTTTTTTTCAAGGCCCGCAGGGCCTGGTCGACGTTGTTGTCGCGAACGAGGACTTGCACGGTGGTGTTTCTCCGCAATCCGGTTGCACGGTCTCGGGCCGCCGCCGCGGCGCCTCTGCCTCAACAATTAGCATTTCCACCCGTTCCTGTGAAGCGGCCCAGGGCGCCCTGCCAGCGCTTTACCTCGCCGACCGCGCGACACATATTGGCGTCATGACCCTCTTAAAGATCGCCCGCATGGGAAACCCGGTATTGCGTGCGCGCGCTGCCGCGATCGACGACCCGACCGCGCCGTGGGTCCGGCGCCTCGTCGACGACATGATCGAGACGATGGAGGATGCCGGCGGCACCGGCCTCGCCGCGCCGCAGGTGCATATGCCCTGGCGTCTCGTCGTCTTTCGCGTCGGCGCGGAGCGCCTGACCGACCTGCCGGGCGACGACGAGCAGGACCTGACGGCGCTGATCAACCCGGTCATCGAGCCGGTCGGCGGCGAGCGGGCGTTCGGCTGGGAGGGCTGCCTGTCGGTCCCCGGACTGCGCGGCGTCGTGCCCCGCTATCTGCGCATCCGCTATCATGGGCTGGGCCTCGACGGCGGCGCGATCGAGCGCGAGGCGGCGGGGTTTCACGCCCGCGTCGTGCAGCACGAATGCGACCACCTCGACGGCATCCTCTACCCGCAGCGGATGACCGACCCTCGCCTCCTGGTCTTCACCGAGGAATTGCAGCGCCATCCGATCGACCTGGCGGCGTTCCTCGCCGGCGACGCCGAAACATGAGAAGCCCCTTTGCCGAGCGCGAGCGCGAGCGGCTGCTCGCGGCGATGTTGCCCGATGTGCCGTTCGACGGCTGGACCCGGCCGGCATTGCGCCGCGCCGCCCGGCGGGCCGACATCCCGGTCGACGAAGCCCTGGCGTTGTTCCCGCGCGCCGCGGACATGATCGCGGCATTCAGCCATTGGGCCGACCGCCAGATGCTGGAGCGGCTCAACGCGGAGCCGGTCGAGGCGCTGGGCCTCTCGCGCCGCGTCGCGCTGGCGTTGCGGCTGCGCTTCGCGGTGCTGTTGCCGTGGCGCGAAGGGGTGCGCCGCGGCCTCGCGGTCCTGGCGATGCCCAGCAACGCCCCGCTCGGGCTGCACCTCCTCCACGATACGGTCGATGCGATCTGGCAGGGCGTCGGCGACCAATCGACCGATTTCAGCTTCTATACCAAGCGCGCGACTTTGGCCGGGATCCAGGCGGCGGCGACGCTCTACTGGCTGGACGACCGCTCGCCGGGTTTCGCCGACACGCAGGAATTCATCGAGCGCCGGCTGGCCGATCTGCACCGCCTGACCGGGCTGCGCGGACGCCTCGCCGCGGCGGCCGACAGCCTGCCGAACCCCTTTCGCCTGCTGCGTCCGTCGCGCTGATTGCCGGGACCGCTAAATTTGCGGGCGCTCGGGGATCGCGGCGGCCTGCGCACGGCGCCATTCGTCGAGCGCGGCGGCAACGACCGGATCGGCGAGGCCGAGAAAGGCGGCGGCAAACAATGCCGCATTGACCGCGCCGGCCCGGCCGATCGCAAAGGTCGCCACCGGCACCCCCGCTGGCATCTGCACGATCGATAGGAGGCTGTCGAGACCCCGCAAGGCCTGGCTCTCGATCGGCACGCCGAGCACCGGCAGCGGGGTCAGGGCCGCGGTCACGCCGGCGAGATGGGCCGCGCCGCCGGCGCCGGCGATGATCGCCTTCATGCCGCGCGCCCGCGCGCCGCTGGCATACTCGTGGAGCCGGTCCGGCGTGCGATGAGCGGAAATGATGCGGGTCTCGTGGGCGATGCCAAGCCGGTCGAGGGCATCGGCGGCATGCCGCATGGTTTCCCAATCCGATTGGCTGCCCATGATGATGCCGATCGTGCAGTCTGCCTCGCTCATGTCGCTCCGTCCGGTTTTGTGTCGCGCCGAGCGATTATAGAAACGGCGCTCGCGCCGACAAGCGCGGCCGCAGCGGCGAGTGCATCCGA
>DATLTH010000143.1:0-4354 GCA_035533695.1 Allostellaceae bacterium
ATGGATGCGGATTATGTGGTGGTCGGGGCCGGGTCGGCCGGGTGCGTCGTCGCCGCCCGACTGTCGGAGGACCCGGGCACGAAGGTCGTGTTGCTCGAAGCGGGGCCCCCCGACCGCGACCCGATGATCCACATCCCGGCCGGCGTCTTGCGCGTCCTCAACAACCCCAGGATCAACTGGAACTACCTGAGCGAGGGCGAGCCGGGCACCGCCGGGCGCGCCTTGCAATGGCCGCGCGGCAAGACCTTGGGCGGCACCAGCTCGATCAACGGCATGCTCTACGTGCGCGGCAACCCGGCCGATTACGACGGCTGGGCGCAGATGGGCTGCCGCGGCTGGAGCTCTGACGAGGTCCTGCCGTTCTTCAAGAAGTCGGAGACCTATCGCGGCACGGGCGACCCGGAATACCGCAGCCGCGGCGGCCCCTTGATCGTCGAGGACTACCGCACGATCCTGCCCTTGACCCACGCCTTTGTCGCGGCGGCGCAAGAGGCCGGCTTTCCGCTGACCCCCGACTACAACGGCAAGACCCAGGAAGGCGTCGCCTATTCGCAGATGACGCGGCGCGGTCGGCTGCGCGGCTCGACCGCGCGCACCTTTCTGGCGCAGGCGAAGGGCCGCGCCAATCTGCGGGTCGAGACCGACGCGATCGCCACAAGGCTGTTGTTCGAGGGCAAACGCTGCACCGGCATCGCCTTTCGCCAGCGCGGCGTCGATCGGCAGGAACTTGCGGCGCGCGAGGTCATCGTCTGCGGCGGCGCGGTCAACTCGCCGCATCTGCTGCAGATTTCCGGCATCGGCCCGGCCGCGCATCTGGCGGCGATCGGGGTTCCGATCGTTCATGACCTTTCCGGCGTCGGCGCCAACCTCAACGACCATTATGTCGTGCGGGTGTCGCACCGGGTGACCGGCGCGGTGACGATCAACCAGTTGGCGCGTGGCCTAAGGCTGGCCCGCGAAGTCGCCCGCTGGGCCACTCTCGGCAACGGCGCGCTGACCTTCGGCGTCACCTCGGCGATGGTGTTCTGCCGCAGCCGCGAGGGCCTCTCCAGCCCCGATTTGCAACTGCTGTTCACCCCGGCGAGATACGCCCAGGGCGTCTTCCGCCAGTTGGAACGCGAGCCCGGCATGACCGTCGCGGTCTGCCCGGTACGGCCAGAGAGCCGCGGCACGATCATGGCGCAATCGCCCGACCCGTTGCAGCACCCGGCGATCCGGCCGAACTACCTGTCGGCGCCCAACGATCTGCGCGTATTGATCGCCGGCGTCCATCACACCCGCCAAATCTTTGCCCAGCCGGCAATGTCGCCCTATTCGGTCGTGGAGACATTGCCGGGCGGGTCGGTCGCTTCCGACGAGGCATTCGGCGCCTTCGCCCGCAATGCCGGCACCAACGTCTTCCACCCGGTCGGCACCTGCAAGATGGGCACCGACCCGATGGCCGTCGTCGACCCGCGCCTCAGGGTGCACGGCATCGAGGGCCTGCGGGTCATCGACGCTTCGGTCATGCCATGCGTCACCACCGGCAACACCAACGCGCCGACCATCATGATCGGCGAGAAGGGCGCCCAGATGATCCGCGAAGACGCAAGCGCCGATCTTTCCGCAGTGGCGTAAGCTTCAGGTATTACGGCCGATCTGCTTGCCGGCCGAGGTGCCGGCGATCTTGCCGAACACCGAGCCCGAGACGAGGCCGGTGCCGCCCGGATAGTTGTGGTAGAACAGGCCGCCGACCAGTTCGCCCGCTGCGTACAATCCGGCGATCGGCTTCTGTGCCGTGTCGAGCACCCGCCCGTCATTGTCGATGCGCACGCCGCCAAAGGTGAAGGTGACGCCGCAGGTCGTGCAGTAGGCTTCGTAAGGCGGCTTTTCCAGCGGCATCGCCCAGTTGGTCTTGTCAATCGCCAGACCGCGCGTCGTGCGCCCGTCCTTGACCGTCGGGTTGTAGGGGATGTCGCGCTGCACCGCGGCGTTGTAGTCGGTGACGGTCTTGAGGAACGCCGCCTTGTCGACCGGGGCGTACTCGGCCATCTTGTCGGCCAACTCCTCAATCGTGTTGGCGGTGACCTTCGTCACCTGGCGGATGCGGTATTCGTCACGCTGCAGGTGCACGACCTGCTGGTCGAAAATCTGCCAGGCGAACTGGTGCGGCTGGTTGAGGATCTCGCGGCCGTATTTGGCATAGGTGTAGTTGCGGAAATCGGCGCCCTCGTCGCAGAACCGCACCCCGTCGGCATTGACCATGATGGCGAACGGGTAGGAGTGCTTCTGGAAGTTGTCGCCGACCGCGAGGTCGCCGAATTCGGGCGCGTTGTAGTCCCAGCCGACGGCGTGGCAGCCCGACCAGTTGCCGTACGACATCGCGCCGATCTCCAAGGCCATCGTGATGCCGCCGCCGGTGTTGAAGCGGGTGCCGCGCACCTTGGCGAGGTCCCAGCCGGGGCCGAGATAGCGGGTGCGCATCTCGGCGTTGGCCTCGAACCCGCCGCACGCCAGCACCACCGCCCGGGCGTGGATCTCGGTGGTTTTGCCCGCCACATTGGCGATGACGCCGTGCACGCCGTCGTCGTCGTGGATCAACCTCTCGCCGCGCGCCTCGTAAGCGACCTCGATGCCGCGATCCTCGGCCGATTTATAGAGCCCCTCGACGAGGCCCGGCCCGCCGCCCCAGGCTTCCAATGCGAGGCCGCCCCAGAACACGAATTTGCCTTCGTGCTTGAACGCCTGGCGCGAATACATCGGGGCGAAGCGGATGCCCTTGCCGCGCATCCATAAGAGCGTCTCCTGGCTCTTGGTGATCAGGAGTTCGGCCATGTCGGGGTTCGATTTGTAGTCGGTCAGACGCCCCAGATCGTCGTAATACTTGTCCTGCGTATAGGTGCCAAAATCCGAGGTGGCGATCTCGGTCTCCGAGAGGTCGCACAGCTTCAGCAGATCGTCGACGCCGTTATAGACAAAGCGCAAGGCGCCCGCGGTGTAGCGGCTGTTGCCGCCGCGCTCGTCGAATGGCGCCGCCTCCAGCACCAAGACCCGCGCCCCGTTTTCCTGCGCCGCCAAGGCCGCGCACATCCCGGCATTTCCGGCGCCCACCACGACGACATCGAATTCCCCCGAAATCATCTCCGCTCCCTCCACTCATCCCACCAGCGGGTTCGCTGCGGACACGAGTAGCGCGCGGGCGGGGATTGGGCAAGGGGACCCGCACTCGTCTGCCACACCGTCATGGCTCTCTACCGACTACGCGGTGGCTGCTTCCTCGCCAGCCGCACGTGGCACGTTGTGGGCGACGACCGGCTGAGTAAGACCCTTTCTCTGACGGCTTGTTATCTTTGGCGTCCCCGGCAGGACTCGAACCTGCGACCCCCGGTTTAGGAAACCGATGCTCTATCCGGCTGAGCTACGGGGACTTTCCCTTATGAAACAAGTTGTTCGATGATCCGTGGTTAGCGTTGATTCCTGGATTGCCACCCGAAATGCCACCGAATCGCTCATTTCGGCTGGGTTATAGCAGACCGGAACGCCCTGTCGAGCTTCGCCGCGGCATCCTCCTGCATCGTCGCCCGGTTGATCGCCCTGACGATGTAGACCTCTAGCGGGAATTCCCACACACTCGCGCTACGATTGTGAGGGTTCAGGCCATGAGCGACATCGGACCCCCTTATGTCGGGCGTTCCCTGTTACGCCGCGAAGATAGGAGGCTGCTGACCGGGCAGGGCCAGTTCATCGCCGATCTCGTGCTTCCGCGCATGGTGCACGCCGTTTTCGTGCGCAGCCCGGTGGCGCATGCCCGCATTCGCTCGGTCGATTTGTCGCGCGCCGCCGCCGCGCCGGGCGTGGTCGAGGCCCTCAATGGCAGCGACCTGTTGCAGCTGCTTCCGCCGGTGCCCGAAGGGCAGATTTCGCTGCCGCCGAAATGGATTTCGGTCATCCAGCACAGATTCCTCAACCCGCAGCAACCGCTCTTGGCGCATGACAAGGTGCGCCATGTCGGCGAGGCGATTGCGGTCATCGTCGCGGAAAGTCGCGACCTGGCCGAGGACGCGGCCGAATTGGTGAGCTGGGACCTCGACGAATTGCCGGCAATCGTCGATCCCGAGGCGGCGCTGCGGCCGGACAGCTCGATCGTCCACGATCGCTATCGGACCAACCTGATCGGGGAGTTTTCAGTCGGCCGGGGCGACGCCGCCGCAGCGTTGGCCGGCGCTCCGCATCGCCTCAAGCGCCGCTTCAATCACCATCGCTACGCCGCCGTGCCGATGGAGTGCCGCGGCGTCGTCAGCGCCTATGAGCCGCGTACCGACACGGCGACGATATGGTCCTCGACCCAGGTGGTGCACTGGGTGCGGCGCGAGGC
>DATLTH010000144.1:0-2769 GCA_035533695.1 Allostellaceae bacterium
GCGCGCCGCATGGGCGCAAATCCGCACGCCAACGGCGGCATGCTGATGCGCGACCTGCGCATGCCTGATTTCCGCGAGCATGCGGCGCAGGTCCCGGAGCCGGGAGCGCCCGGCATCGGCGACACGCATGTACTCGGACGCTTTCTGCGCGAGGTGGTGAAGCTGAACGGCGGGCAGCGCAATTTTCGGATTTTCGGTCCCGATGAGACGATTTCCAACGGCCTGGAGGCCGTGTTCGAAGCCACCGAGCGCCAATGGGACGCGACCACCGTCGCCGACGACGAATTCCTCGCGCCGGACGGCCGGGTCATGGAAATGCTCAGCGAGCACCAATGCGAGGGCTGGCTCGAGGGCTATCTGCTAACCGGCCGTCACGGGCTGTTCAATTGCTACGAGGCATTCATACACATCGTCGATTCGATGTTCAACCAGCACGCCAAGTGGCTCAAGGTGACCGCGCAGCTGCCCTGGCGGCGCAAGATCTCGTCGTTGAACTATCTACTGGCCTCGCACGTCTGGCGCCAGGACCACAACGGCTTCACGCATCAGGATCCCGGCTTTCTCGATCACGTCGTCAACAAGAAGGCGCAGATCGTGCGCGTCTACCTGCCGCCGGACGCCAACTGCCTGCTGTCCGTCATGGACCACTGCCTGCGCAGCCGTCACTACGTCAACGTCGTCGTCGCCGGCAAACATCCGGCGCCGCAGTGGCTGACGATCGACGCGGCGGTCAAGCACTGTTCCCGGGGCATCGGCATCTGGCAATGGGCAAGCAACGATCAGGGCGGTGCGCCGGACCTCGTCATGGTGTGCTGCGGCGATGTGCCGACGCTCGAGACGCTCGCCGCGGTCTCGATCCTGCGCGAGCATTTGCCGCAGCTCAAGATCCGCGTCGTCAACGTCGTCGATCTGATGAAGCTGCAGCCGCAATCGGAGCATCCTCATGGATTGAGCGACCGGGATTTCGACGAGCTATTCACGCGGGACCGGCCTGTCATATTCGCCTTTCACGGCTACCCGTGGCTGATTCACCGGCTGACCTATCGCCGCACCAATCACGGCAACGTTCATGTCCGCGGCTACAAGGAGGAAGGCACGATCACCACCCCCTTCGACATGACGGTGCTGAACGATCTGGACCGCTTCCACCTGGCGATCGACGCGATCGACCGGCTGCCGCAGATCGGCCCCCAAGGCGTCTATCTGAAACAACGGCTCGAAGACAAGCTGATCGAGCACAAGCAATACATCGACCTGCACGGACAGGACATGCCGGAGGTGCGCAACTGGCGCTGGCGGCAGGCGCACTGAGGCGGCGGGTGCCGCACGATCGCCGCGGCCCGCGCGAAACGGCGCCGAACTCCGTATCGGCGGGCTATACTGGCTTGCAGGGCGGTAAATCGGGAGGGAGTTATGATGAAAGGCGTGGCTTTGGGCGTCGGCTTAACGATCGCCGTCGCCCTGTTGGGCGCGTTCGCTCTGCTGCAAAGCGGGCTCATTCCGGCCAATGCCGATGCAAAACCCGGCATGCTGGAGACCTGGATGGCGCATACGTCGCTGCGCGCGACATTGCGCCGTGACGCCCCGAAGGAGCGCAATCCTCTGGCGCCGACCGAGCAAAATCTTCTCGACGGCATGCACCTGTTCGCGCAGAACTGCGCGGTTTGCCACGGCTCGGCGCAGGGCGCGCCGTCGGCATCGCCGATTGCAAAAGGCCTTTATCAAAAGCCGCCGCAATTGGCGAGCGACGGCGTCGAGGACGACCCGCAGGGTTATTCGTTCTGGAAGATCAAGCACGGAATTCGCCTGACCGGCATGCCGTCGTTCACCTACACCCTCAACGATCGGCAGATCTGGACGCTTGCGCTCTTCCTGAATCACATGGACAAACTGCCGCCCGCGGTACAGCAGGCTTGGCAGCAAGTCCGGAACTGGCCGGTGGCGTCCGTGAACCAGACGGACCCCAAATAGCCGCTTGATCGTTCGCAGGCGGAGCAGAGCAAATCTAGAGCACTTTCTGCCAGTAGCCGACGTCGATCCAGCGGCCGAACTTGAAGCCGACCTGCGAGAACTGGCCTATCTTCTCGAAGCCGAATTTTTCGTGTAGCGCGACGCTCGCCGCGTTCGGCAGGGCGATGCCGCCGATGGCGACGTGCAAGCCCCGCGCTTTCAGCAGCGCGAGCAACTCGCGATAGAGCGCCGAGCCGATGCCGCGGCCGCCGCTGTCGGCGCGCAAATAGACGCTGACCTCCGTCGAGTAGCGGTATGCGCAGCGCCCTTTCCACGCCGACGCATAGGCGTACCCCAACACTTCGGCGCCCTGTACGGCGATCAGCCAGGGGAGCGATGCGCTTGCGATCTCCTGGAGCCGGGCGGCCATTTGCGCGGCGGCCAGCGGTTGTTCCTCGAAGGTCACCACGGTCTCGGCGATATAGTGATTGTAAATGCGGCAAAGCGATTCGCCGTCCGCCTCCCCGGCCGGCCTTATTTCGATCATCCCGCTCCCCTCGAGGCAGCGCTCATCGCGGCGCTGCCGATGCCGAACCGAAACGCCATACCATGATCCCTCCGGCGACGAACAGCACCGCACTGTAGCCGAACGCCACGGTCGTGCCGGCAGCGCTCCAGAGAATACCGACGGTCACGCTGGAGGCGAAATCGCCGACGCCATTGACCGTCGCCAGCGTGCCGAAGCCCATGCCTTGCTGCGACGCCGGGATCAATTCCGCGCAGAGGGAATCCTCGAGCGTCTCTTCGATCGCCACGTAG
>DATLTH010000145.1:0-3629 GCA_035533695.1 Allostellaceae bacterium
GAGCGCGCATGCGGTCGACCGCGAGTTCCGGGTGATGCGGGCATTGGCCGACACCGCGGTGCCGGTGCCGCGCGTTGATGCGCTGTGCGAAGACGACGCCGTCATCGGCAGCGCGTTTTACGTCATGGAGTTTCTCGACGGGCGCATCTTCTGGGAGCAGCACCTGCCGGAGATCGCCAGCCCCACTGAGCGCGGCATGATGTTCGATTCGATGAACGCGGTCATCGCCGCTCTCCACAGCGTCGATTACGGTGCCGTCGAGCTTGGCGATTTCGGCCGCCCGGGCAATTACATGGGCCGGCAGATCGCGCGCTGGAGCCGGCAGTACCGCGCCTCCGAGACCGAGCCGATCGCCGCAATGGACCACCTGATCGAGTGGCTGCCGCTGCACCTGCCGGACGAGGGCGCGCCGTCAATCGTCCATGGCGACTACCGCATGGACAACCTGGTGTTTCACAAGACCGAGCCCAGGGTCATCGGCGTGCTCGACTGGGAACTGTCGACGATCGGCGACCCGCTCGCCGATTTCGCCTATCACGTGATGACCTGGCGGGTGACGCCCGAGTTGTTCCGCGGCCTCGCCGGCATCGACTTTGCCGCCTCGGGCATCCCGGACGAAGCGGCCTATGTCGCTTCCTATTGCCGGCGAACCGGGCGCATGGCGATCCCGAAATCGACATGGGAATTCTACATGGTCTACAGCCTCTTCCGCATTGCCGCGATCGTGCAGGGCATCGCCAAGCGGGCGCTCGACGGCACCGCGGCGAGCCATGAGGCGGGCGAATTCGGCCGCCTCGCGCGGCCGATGGCCGAACAGGCCTGGGCGCTCGCAGAAACGCTCGGGGCTTAGCCTACCCGCCTGTCGCGATCCGCTCCCACAGGAGGCGCGCATCGCGGTCCGGGTCAAGGGCGAGGCGGCACAAGCTGTCGAGGACCATCGTCGCGCGCTGCTCGGGCCTATAGGCGGGCCACTCCGGCAAGGCCGGGTTGTTCGGGTCGCCGGTACGGGCGAAGGCGGCCCAGGTCGCGGACACGATTGAGGCCAATTCGCGCGCGCCGGCCGCACCCTTTGTCGTATCGGGAACATCGGTCGTGTCGAAGACGAACGGCAAATCCATCGCGTGATGCGCCTGAAGGCGGCCGCCGCACGCCGGCGAGCGCCAATCGAGCGAATACATGAAGACCGCTGCCTTCTTACGCGTTGCCTTGCGCTCGGCCAGCATGACCGTGCGCACCCAGAAATTGGCGCCGGTCAAGGCCGCGATCAACAGATCCTCGCGGCTCGCGCCCGGACGCAAGGTGCGATAGAGGTCGAGCACGCGATCGGCGTCGCCGCCGGCTACCGCCGCGATCCGCCGGCGCAGCGAGGCTTCGCTTACCTGCCGGTTCCATACCTCGTCGTCATCGCCGAGGAAGAAGCCGCTTTCCTCGCGCGTGCCGCCGATCAGCAGCGGGATGTCATCGGCGATCGCCGGCGCCGCCGGATCAAAGGGCTGCGTCGGCAGGTCGGCGCCGTCCGCGACCGGGCCGAAATCGTAGCGGTCGAGCAACGGCAGTGCCCGGCCCCCGACCGCGCGCGCGGCCGGGGCGATTGCCGCCGCCAGCGTGCCGGCGGGGACGGCTTGCAGCCGCTCGCACACGCCGCGGCCGATGCCCAACTCGCGCAGCACCGCCTCGGCGAGCGCATTGGCGCGCTCGCGGGTCGACACAAGGATCGTCGCGCCGCTCTGGATGATCGCGCGATGGAACAGGCCCTTCGCCGCCGGCATCGCCAATAGCACGCTGACTTTGCCGCCGCCCCCCGACTCGCCGAAAATCGTCACCTTCTCCGGATCGCCGCCGAACGCGGCGATGTTGCCCTGCACCCATCGGAGCGCGGCGACCAGGTCGAGCATGCCGGCATTGCCGGAATGGGCGAAGCGCTCGCCGCCGATGTCGGCCAGATGCAGAAAGCCGAAGATGTTGAGGCGATGGTTGACGCTGACCACGACCACATCGCCGCGCCGCGCCAGATTGGCGCCCTCGGTGACCGCGCGGTTGCCGGAGCCGTAGGCGAAAGCGCCGCCATGCAGCCATACCATGACCGGCCGCTTGCCGCGGTCATCGAGGCCGGGCGTCCACACGTTGAGCGTCAGGCAGTCCTCGCCCTCGGGTGTGACATCGGCCGGGCCGAGGATCGTGCGCAACTCGGGGCGGCGCTCGGGACGTCCCGGCAGTTGCGGGGCGTGCCCCTGATAGGCCAGCGCGTCGCGCACCCCGGCCCAGGCGGCGGCCGGAGAGGGCGCCATGAAGCGGTTGGCACCGCCGGTCGGTGCGCCATAGGGGATCCCCTTGAAGGCGCTGATCCCGCGCGCGGTCGCGCCGCGCACCTTGCCCGCGTTCGTCTCGACAATCGGCGACAGGGTCGGGTTCGATACATCGTTGGCCATGTCGCGCTCCTGGACCGTCATCCCGGCGACGGCCGGGACCCACTCGTCAGCTTTCTCGGTCAGCGAAAAGTGGATACCGGCCTTCGCCGGTATGACAAGAAGTTTTATGGCCGGCGGTTCTTGCGGCGATGCACGGCCGGCGCCAGCACGCACAGGATCTCGAACATGATGGTCGCGCCGACCAGCGCGGTGTTGCCCGAGGGGTCGAACGGCGGCGCCACCTCGACGACATCGCCGCCAATGAGGTCGAGCCCGGCGAGGCCGCGGATCATGCGCTGCGCCTCGGCGGTCGAGAACCCGCCGATCTCGGGCGTGCCGGTGCCGGGCGCATAGACCGGGTCGAGCCCGTCGACATCGAAGCTGACATAGGCGGGGCCGTCTCCGACGATCCGGCATGCTTCGGCGATGACCGCCTCGGGGCCGCGCTCGAAGAATTCCTCGATATGGACGATGCGGATGCCGACGCCCAAGGCCCAATCCTTCTCGTCGGCCGCATACATCGAGCCGCGCACCCCGATCTGGATCATCCGCTTCGGGTCGATCAGCCCCTCTTCGACGGCGCGGCGGAAGGGCGTCCCATGGGTGTATTTCTCGCCCCCGAAATATGTGTCGCCGGTGTCGGAATGGGCGTCGAAATGGACGACCCCCACCGGCCCGTCGCGGGCGATCGCGCGCAGGATCGGCAAGGTGATCAGGTGATCGCCGCCGGCCGACAGCGGCGCCGCCCCGGCGGCATGAACGCGCGCGTAGAACGCCTCGATGTGCTTCAGCGAATCGAGGAGGTTGATCGGGTTGACCGGCGTGTCGCCATGGTCGCCGACCCGGCAGAGTTCATAGGGTGCGACGCGGCTGGCGTGGTGCACCTGCCGCATCAGCGTCGACATGTTGCGGATTTCGCGCGGGCCATGCCGTGCGCCGGGCCGGTTCGTCGTGCCGCCGTCGAACGGCACGCCCACGAGGGCAATGTCGAGCTTTGCGGGGTCGCGCTCGATCGGCAATCGCATGAACGTCGCGACCTCGCCGAAGCGCGGCACCACCATGCCGGAAAGCGGTTCGGGGAATTTCTTGGCCATCATCCCCAGTATATAGGGTCGTTGCGCGCGCCGGCGAAGCGCGGGATGCCGGCATGACAAATGCCCAAGGGAGGGCGCCGATGCCCATGCAAATTTGCGAAAACCACGCCAAGCGCATGCTGAAGGC
>DATLTH010000146.1:0-2831 GCA_035533695.1 Allostellaceae bacterium
TAAGGAAAAATTAATGTTTTGGCGGTGTCCTCAGCCGGCGCCGCCGGTGATCCGGCCGGATCCACAGCGAGCCGCCCCAGAACACGACCCCGTTGATCGACTGCGCGGCCGGCGCGGTCACCACGCAAGCGTGCGGCTTGCCCTGCCCCTTGCAGAAGAACAGCCCGGCCTCGTCGGCCAATGAGGTTTCCGGCCAGTAGAACACGCGGAACGCCCCGGTCAGCACGATCTCGCCGCTGTCGTTTTCGCCGGACAGCCAGTACGAGTTTTCCGGCCGCAAATCGCTGTAGTCCGGGTCGAACATCATCGGCAGCGGTATCCAGGTGCCGCCCGCCACCGCCCGCTTGTTGACATAAGCGAGCTCGTCGAAATCGTGGCGGATGCGCAGATTGATCCCCATGCGCCGCACCGCCCTGTCGCCCTGGAGGACGAAACGGGAGAGCAGCGGCGCCGGACCATGCCGGACCGTCAACGCATCGGGCAGACGCAGGTTGTTTTCGGGGACGATGTTCGGGAAATCAAGCGGCATGGGAGCTCCTTGGACCGCCGCGCCCCGCCCTCGCGGGAGTGCGCATGGTTAATCTTTCGTTGCCACATCATCCATAAAATTAACGTCCCGTCAAGAATTAGATCAAATGAGCGGCAAACCCGCCTTGTTACATTGCCGCGGATACTTCGATAATTTATGTTTAATCCAATCTTTCATTAAGGAAAAATTAATGTTTTGGCGGTGGTCTCAGCCGGGCCCGCCGGCCCACCATAGCGCGATGTCGATCAGCGCCAGGGCCACGGCAATGCCGAAGGCGGTGATCGCGGCCCACCGCAGCGCCGGGCGCCAGCGCGAAGCGGTCGGGTAGCGGCCGGCCACCAGCAGCGCCATGACCAAGAGGCTCAGGGCGGCGAGGAGGCGATGCTGGTCGAGGCCCCGCATGCCGGCCATCCCTATCGTCGTGCATCCTGCGCCAGAATCGGCGTCCCGGTAGCGGCCGGCAAGCGACTCTCTGTATCATCGGCGCCCGAGCGGCCGGAGCGGGTCCGGCCGCCGGCAATGGGGGCGGCGATGAGCGGCACAGAGCAACCGACCAGGGACCAGCTGAAAGCGGCGGTATGCGCGGCGATCGATCGCCACGGCAACGAGATCATCGAGCTCGGGGAGCGGATCCTCCATCACCCCGAAACCGGCTTTAACGAGCACAAGACCGCGTCCCTGGTTGCCGAGCGCATGGCCGCGCTCGGCCTGATGCCGCAGACCGGGCTGGCATTGACCGGGGTCAAGGGCCGCCTCAAGGGCGGCATGCCGGGGCCGCGCCTTGCCATTGTCGGCGAGCTCGACAGCCTGCGGACCTCCGACCACCCGCTCGCCGATCACGCCACCGGCGCCGCGCACAGCTGCGGCCACAACGCGCAAGTGGCCGGCATGCTCGGCGTCGCGATGGGATTGCAGGCGGTGCAGGCGCAGGACCTCCTGGCCGGCGAAATCGTGTTTTTCGCGGTGCCGGCCGAGGAGTTCATCGATGTCGAGGAGCGCCTCGGCCGCAAGAAAGCGGGCGAGATCGAGTTCCTCCTCGGCAAGCCCGAACTCGTCGCCAAGGGCCATTTCGACGACATCGACATGGCGATGATGATCCATGCCGGCTCGCACGACCAGATGCGGAAGCGCTCGTTCATCGCCGATTCGTCGAACGGCGCCCTCGTTAAGATGATCCGCTTTCTCGGGCGCGCGAGCCACGCCGGCGGCGCCCCGCAGCTCGGCATCAACGCGCTCAGCGCGGCGCAGATCGCGCTCAACGCGATCCATTGCCAGCGCGAAAGTTTCCACGACCATGACACGATCCGCATCCACCCGATCATCACCAAGGGGGGCGACGCGGTCAGCGTCGTGCCGGCCCTGGTGACGATGGAAACCTTTGTGCGCGGCGGCTCCCTGGAGGCGATCGTCGACGCCAATATGAAGGTCGACCGCTGCCTGCGCGCGGGCGCAATGGCGATGGGGGCCGACGTCGAGATCGAGACGATCCCCGGCTATCTGCCGCAGCGCAACAACCGCGCGATGGGCGAACTCTTCGGCATCAATGTCGAGCGCCTGTTCGGGCCCGGCCAGTTCGACATCGGCGGCCACCGCACCGGCTCGACCGACATGGGCGACATCGCCCACATGATCCCGGTGATCCACCCCTACGTCGCCGCCGCCCACGGCAAGACGCACGGCGCCGATTTCCACCTCACCGAGCCCGAGCACGCTTACCTGACCCCGGCCAAATTGCTGGCGATGACCGCGATCGACCTGCTCTACGGCGACGCCGCCCCGGCCCGCCAGGTCATCGGCGATTTCCAGCCGGCCTTCACCCGCGCCAGCTATCTCGAATTCGAGCGCGGCCTGTTCAAGACCGAACATTACAGCGGGGGTGCGTGACCGCCCATTCCCGGCCCGCAACGGCCGCCGATCGGGACAGAGGCGTCAGCCGTCTCCGCCCCGAAAGAGACCTTGCCGGCGCAATAGGGAATTGCCGGCACGTTGTGCACGGCGCGCGATCTGGTGCTCGTCGAGCCGTTCCATCGCAATAGAGCAGATTCCGATCAAATTGATCACCCTCTCACTTCGTCATGGCCGGGCTTGACCCGTGGGCCTTCAGCCCACGGACTTGATCCGTGGGCATTTCGGCGACCCGGCACCCGATCCCCGGGTCAAGCCCGGAGATGACGGTGAGAGGGGCGATTCAACGCGAGCGAAACGTGCTCTCGATGCTTCAACCTAAGATGACCGTGGTCTACAGGAAGACGCTGAGGTTCTTGTCCAGGAGAACATTGGCGTCGAGGACGATCGTGCGCCT
>DATLTH010000147.1:0-2733 GCA_035533695.1 Allostellaceae bacterium
CCAGACGCGGCCGTCCTTCAGGGTCATGCGGGTGAGGAGGCGCTCCTTGGCGGTGACCGTGGTGCCGTCGCTGTCGGTCAGGTCGACATTGCCGTTGCGCCGCTCGATGAGGGCGATGTCGGCGTTGGCGCCGGGCCTGAGGGTGCCGACCGTGCCGTCATAGCCGAGGATCTTGGCCGGCGCCGCGGTGGCACGCGTGACGATGTCGTCGAGCGTCATGCCGAAATGCAGCAGCTTCGACATCGTCGTCGTCAAATCCCACACCGGGCCGCGCGTCGCGCTGGTGAGGGTCAGGTCGGTCGAGATCGTGTCGGGCAGAAACCCCTGATCGAGCGCCTTCTCGATCATCGCAAAGCTGAAGTGGTTTCGCCCGTGCGCGCAGTCGAAGAGGATGCCGTGGCGCTGCGCCTCGACGACCTCCTTCAACACCAACTGCTTCTCCTGGCCCATGATGCCGTGGGCGCGGCCATGGTAGCAGTGGGTGATGATGTCGCCGGGGATCATCTCGGCGAGGATGTCGGGCAGGGGAATCGGCGAATCGGTAATGTGGATCATCAAGGGCACGCCGGCCATCGCGGCGGTCTTGCGCGCCAATTTCACCGGCGCGGTGGTGTATTCCCAAACGATCCCCGGCCCGTAGCGCAACTTGACGCCGATCGCGAGATCGGGGTTCTCGGCGATCGTGCGGGCGCAGCCCTCGGGGTCGGCATAGGGGAAATGCGACAACTCGCCGCCGCGCGCGGTGCCGACGATGCCGAGCGCCGATAGGTTGACAAAAGCGCGCACCCGCGTCTTCACCTCGTGATCGAGCACATGGCGCAGCCCGGCAAAGGTCGCCGACCCGGCGCTGCCGGCGTCGCACAGCGTGGTGACCCCGGTCGAGCGGCAGAAATGGTCGGTGTGCCCGCCCATGTCGTGGGCGTTGACGAAGACGTGCGCGTGGATGTCGATGAGGCCCGGCGTGACCAAGAGGCCGCGCGCGCTGATCGTGCTGCGCGCTTCGCTTTCGGCGAGCGAGGGCCCGACCTCGACGATCTTGCCGCCGCTGATCCCGACATCGAGGTGGCCCTTCAGCCCGGCCGCGGGATCGAGCACCTCGCCGTGCCGGATCAACAAATCGTATTTCATCCGCTTCTTCCCACAATGGTGGCCCGTGCCAATGCGGCGGCTCTATTTGGGCCGGAGCCCCACCCCAATCCAAATGCCAAGAATGAGCGCTGCGGCGAAGGTAGGCACGACAACGCTCCAGGCCGTTACCCGCTCCGCGAAGGAAGGCTCGGCGTGGAGCGTCGTGAACGGAGTGATCACGTAGGCGGAGGTCCAGAACACAAACCATATCACCGCGGCGGCGATCGCCAGCCGGATGAACCCGCGCTTGAGGCTCAACGTCCCGAACCCGGTCAACTCCGGAGCCGCGGACAGAGGCGCATCGCGTTGTCGCCGAGGATTTTCTTCCGGGCGCTGTCGCCGAGGCGCGGGCGATCGGCGGTCTGCTGCACGGCTTCCGGCCAGGCGCTGTCGCCGTGCGGCCAGTCGCTGGCGAACAGCCACATGTCTTCGCCCAGTTCCTCGACGCAGAATTCCAATGAGCGCTCCCAGCTGTCGAAGCCGTGGAAATAGCGGCCTTCGGCCAAGACCTCGCGCGGCATGCGCTTCAGGTTGGGCACGTGGCCCGGCGACATCAGGTAGTGCGTGTCCATGCGGTCCAAGGCCATCGGGACCCAGCCGCCGGCGGTCTCGACGATCGCGGCGCGGATGCGTGGGAACAGGTCGAAAATGCCGCCGCCGATCAATGCCGCCATCGCCGCCATGCCGGCCCACGGGTTGCCGAAGCCGTGCATCAGGAACCAGGCGCCGTCGAGGTCGTGGGTCCCGGGGCCGTAGGGCGGGCGCGCGGTGCCGCCATGCGCCAGGAGCGGCAGGTCCAATGATTGCGCCGCATCGTAAAGCGGGTAGAGGTCGGGGTGGTCGAGCAGCTTGCCGTTCGGCGCCTGCGGCGAGATGTAGACGCCGACGAGGTTGGGGTCGCGCTCGGCCCAGTATTTCAATTCGGCAACGCCCGAGGGCACGTCGCGCATGTTGGCGACCAGCGTCCATTTGAGGCGCGCCGGCGCCTGCGCGCAGAAATCGACGACCCAGCGGTGATAGGCGCGGTAGAGCGCGTTCTCGAAGCCGCCATCGCGCAGTGCGCAATAGCTCGACACATGCGTCGGGAACAGCACGTTGATGTCGACATGGGCCTTGTCCATGTCTTCGAGCCGCGCCTTCACGTCCCAGCTTACTTCCGGGCGGATCGGCGGCAGCGGATCGTTGCGGCCGGGCGGGAAGGCGGTGCGGCCATGCTCCATCTCCGAGCGCCGGGTGACGCCAAACGTGTCGCGCACGCCCAAGGCGCGGCCCGCCTCGATCTGCTCGATGACCGCAGTCGTTTGCCCGAACAGCGCATAGCGCTCGCCCTTCTTTTCCTGCAGCGCGATCGCCTCGCACAAGAGGTTGAACGGCTGGCGGTATTCGGGGTCGATGTAATCCTTGAAGAACTTGTCGGCGCGCTCGCGGATATGGGCGTCCATATCGACCACGACATGACCGTTCCAGCTCATTGCGTTCTTCTCCTGTCAGCCCGGCGCCGTCGCGATGCGGCGCCGGGCGTTCACCACCGAATTCGTCTTACGCCAGTTCGGGCACCAGCTCCGTGACCGTCTCCAGCTGGCCGACGGTCTCTTTGCCGAAGAG
>DATLTH010000148.1:0-2896 GCA_035533695.1 Allostellaceae bacterium
TCCACCAGCGCATCGACCGGCGCCGTGTTGCCGGATTGCACGAGCGCCCGGTAGAACACCATCGGCACGACGCCGCCCCCGGCTTTCGCCGGGGCAGGCCCCGCTCGCCATTCCGCAACGATATCGGCAAGGCTGGGCAAGCCCCGCCCGGGCCAGTAAAGCCCGGCGCGCAGCAACGGCGCCGGCAAGGCCCAGTGTTGCCCCTCACCCTCCCACCGCTTCGCGGCGGGTCCCTCCCTCTCCCCGCAAGCGGGGCGAGGGGATTGAGGTGCGCCGCTGCACTCCCTCTCCCCGCTTGCGGGGAGAGGGTCGGGGTGTGGGGCGGTCGGCAGCAGGGTCGCGGCATAGCGCAGAAAATTCTCGGCATTGCCCGGCCCGCCCTCGGCGAGATAGCGCCACAGACGGCGCCACGCGGCCGGCGCGACCGTCGAAAACCCGGCCAGTTCGCGGTCGGGCTTGTCGTCGCCCGGCAACAAGGCCAGTGGGATGCCGTGCTCGCGGCAGATTTCGACAAGGCGCTCGACCCCGTAGGGCCAATAGGCGCTGCCGCCGAGCAGCCGCGCCACGACGAGCCGGGCGCGCGCGACCACCTCCATGTAGAGATCGACCGAGAAATTGTGGCCGAGGCGCATCACCGGCGCGAGCCGCAGGCTCGGCGCCGCAGGATCGTCGGCCCGCCGGCGTGCCTGCGCCGCGGCGAGCAGGGCGAGGTCGGTGTCGGCGCTCGCCAGCACGACGATATCGCCCGGCGTCTGCGCGAGATCGACGGCGGCCGATCCGTCGGCGATGGTGCCCGGCTCGGCGGCGAGCAGATGCACCTCAAGCCCCCGCCATCAGCGCCGCACGGATCGCCGCGCGGTCGATCCCTTTGCGGCCGATCACGACGAGGCGGCTCGCCCGGCATTCGTCCGAACGCCAGGCGCGGTCGAAATGCTGCTCGATGCGGTCGCCGACCGCCTGCACGACCTGCCGCCGGTCGCGCCCGGGGACATCGAGAAAGCCCTTGACGCGCAGAACGTCGTGAACCCGGATCAGGGCCGCGAGGCGGGCGCGGAACGCGGCATCGTCGGCCACCGGGCCGCGCTCGACGACAAAACTGTCGAAATCGTCATGATCGTGCTCGGCGTCGAGGTCGTGGCATGACGGGCGGGCGGCGAGATCGTCCTCGGCTGACGCCGCGAGGCCGAGTGCAACCGCGGGCATCACCATTCCTCGCTCGGCGGTAACCAGTTTCACGCCGGGACGCAGACGCGCCTCAAGGTCGCGGTGAAGTGCAGCGAGTCGGTCAGGCGCGATCAGATCGGTCTTGTTCAGGATCACCAGATCGGCGCAGGCGAGCTGGTCGCCAAACACTTCTTCGAGCGGGTTGTCGTGGCCGATCGCCGGATCGGCATCGCGCTGCCGCTGCACCGCCTCGGGATCGGCGGCGAAGCGCCCCGCTTCGGCCGCGGCGGCGTCGATCACGGTGACGACGCCGTCAACCGTCATGCGGGTGCGGATCTGGGGCCACGCGAACGCCTGCACCAGCGGCTTCGGCAACGCCAGCCCGGAGGTCTCGACGACGATGTGGTCGGGCGGCTCGGCCCGGTCGATCAGCCGGCCGAGGGTCGGCAGGAAATCGTCGGCGACGGTGCAGCACAGGCAGCCATTCGCCAGCTCAATGATATCTCCCTCGCTGCACGCTTCCTCGCCGCAGCCGAGCAGCAATTCGCGGTCGATGCCGAGTTCGCCAAACTCGTTGACGATGATCGCCAGCCGGTAACCGGCCGCCGTCGACAGGAGATGGCGGACGAGGCTCGTCTTGCCGGCGCCGAGGAAGCCGGTGACGATCGTCGCCGGGATGCGGCGCATCGCCTCAGCCTCCTCGCTCTTCCCCCTCTCCGCCCCCGGGGGCGGAGAGGGTTGGGGTGAGGTGGGGATTCCAGAGCGCTCGCCGATACCCACCTCACCCTCCCACGCCTTCGGCGCGGGCCCCTCCCTCTCCCCCCTGAAGGGCGGAGAGGGGCTCTTTGCCGCCGCTGCGGGGGCTTTCAACACGAGCGGCAATCCCGCCGCGACGAACACCACGCGGTCGGCGAGCGCGCCGATTTCCTGATTGAGATGCCCTGCATTGTCGCGAAACGCGCGTCCGAGCGGCGTTTCCGGGACGAGGCCGAGCCCGACCTCGTTGGCGACCAACACGACCGGCCCCGCCGCGTCGCGCAGCGCCATGCGCAATGTGGCGAATTCCTCGTCGATCGGCCGCTGCGCCATCATCAGGTTCGACAGCCACAAGGTTAGGCAATCGACGAGGAGCGGGCGGGCGGCATTGGCCTCGGCGGCAATCGCGTCGGCGAGCGCGAGCGGCGCCTCGACGGTATGCCAAAAGGCGCCGCGGCGGGCGCGGTGCGCGGCAATCCGCGCCTTCATCTCGGCATCGCCCGGTTCGGCCGTCGCGCAATAGGTGCCCGAGACCGCGGCGGTTTCGACGAGGCGCTCGGCAAAGCGGCTCTTGCCGGAGCGGGCGCCGCCGAGGATCAAGGTCAGCGGGGGCAAGCTCCCCGCACAGGATGACGACAAAGGCTCCTCCTCCGCCCGAGGAATCGTGCCGGTTCTTCCCTCCGTGCGGAGGGCGGCGATGCGGAGGTCTCCTGGCTCGGGGTCGTCGCCCGCGGCGCCTTCCCGGCTGGGCAAATTCCCAACCAGTGGCGTGATGCCGCGGGCTCGCCGCTTACAGTTGCGGGGGCAGCGCCGGTGTTGCACCGGACTTCCCTGTCGCATCGCTGCGCTGACGCTAGCACGCCGGCCGCGGCTCCGCCAGCGCGGCCGGCAAGTGTCTACCGCGGCGGGCGGTTGACCGTGATGACGCGCCAGCCGTGGCCCATGCCCGGCCCGTCGATATGGTCGATGCGGGTGA
>DATLTH010000149.1:0-7682 GCA_035533695.1 Allostellaceae bacterium
CCGGCCAGACCCGCGAGGTGCGCCTCGTCGCCTATGCCGGCGCCCGCCGCGTCGTCGGCTTCAACGGCCGCGTCAACGGGGCGCTGTGAGCATGGCAACAACCCTCTCGCGCCATGCCTATGCCGCGATGTTCGGGCCGACGACCGGCGACCGGCTGCGCCTCGCCGACACCGAGCTGTTTATCGAGATCGAAGAAGACCGCACGGTCTACGGCGAGGAAGTGAAGTTCGGCGGCGGCAAGGTGATCCGCGACGGTATGGGGCAGTCGCAGAGGAGCCGCGCCGAGGGCGCGGTCGATACCGTCATCACCAACGCCGTGATCCTCGATCACTGGGGTATCGTCAAGGCCGATATCGCGATCCGTGACGGCCGCATCGCCGGCATCGGCAAGGCCGGCAACCCCGACATCCAGCCCGGGGTCGACATCGTCATCGGCCCGGGCACCGAGATCATTGCCGGCGAAGGGAAAATAATCACCGCCGGCGGCATTGACAGCCACATCCATTTCATCTGCCCGCAATTGTGCGAAGAGGCGCTCTACAGCGGCGTCACGACAATGCTCGGCGGCGGCACCGGCCCCGCTGCGGGGACCGCCGCGACGACCTGCACGCCGGGACCGTGGCATCTGGCGCGCATGCTGCAGGCGGCCGAAGGGCTGCCGGTCAATCTCGGGTTTTTCGGCAAGGGCAATGCGTCGGAGCCGCGGTCCCTCGTCGAGATGGTCGAGGCCGGCGCCTGCGGCCTCAAACTGCACGAGGATTGGGGCACGACCCCGGCGGCGATCGACTGCTGCCTCGGGGTCGCCGAACAACTCGATGTCGCCGTCGCGATCCACAGCGACACGCTCAACGAATCGGGGTTTGTCGAGGACACGATCGCCGCCTTCAAGGGCCGCAACATCCACGCCTTTCACACCGAAGGGGCGGGCGGCGGCCACGCCCCCGACATCATCAAATTGTGCGGCCTGCCCAACGTATTGCCGTCATCGACCAACCCGACGCGGCCCTACACGGTCAACACCATCGACGAGCATCTCGACATGCTGATGGTGTGCCACCACCTCGACCCGCGCATCCCTGAGGACGTCGCCTTCGCCGAATCGCGCATCCGGCGCGAGACGATCGCCGCCGAAGACATCCTGCACGATCTGGGCGCCTTCAGCATGATGTCGTCGGACAGCCAGGCGATGGGCCGGGTCGGCGAAGTCATCATCCGCACCTGGCAGACCGCCGACAAGATGAAGCGCCAGCGCGGGCCCCTGCCGGAAGACAGTGAGCGCAACGACAACTTTCGCGCCAAGCGCTACATCGCCAAATACACGATCAACCCGGCGCTGACGCATGGGATCGCCGAGCACGTCGGCGCGGTCGCGGTCGGCAAGCTCGCCGATCTGGTGCTGTGGTCGCCGGCCTTCTTCGGGGTGAAGCCCGACCTCGTGCTGAAGGCGGGAACCATCGCCGCGGCCTTGATGGGCGACCCCAACGCCTCGATCCCGACGCCGCAGCCGGTGCATTACCGGCCGATGTTCGGCGCCTATGGCAAGGCCTTGCAGGCGTCGGCCGCGACGTTTCTGCCCAGCGTCGCGATCGCCGGCGGGGTGCCGGAGCGGCTCGGCCTCGGCCGGATGATCCTGCCGGCGCGCCATATTCGCGCGGTGGGCAAGAGCTGCATGGTGCACAACGCCGCGACGCCCCATATCGAGGTTGACCCCGAGACCTACGAGGTGCGCGCCGACGGCGTCCACCTGACCTGCGAGCCGGCGACGGTGCTGCCGCTGGCGCAACGCTATTTCTTGTATTGAGGGCCATGCGGCGGGCGATCGCAGTTCACACCAGGGGCCAGTGGCCGGACGAGGCGGCGGTCGATGCCGTGACCTTGCCTTACCTCGACCGGCACCGGCGGCGCATCCGGCTTGTCGCCGACAGCGGCGCGCCGTTCCTCTTGGATCTGGCGCGCGCCCAGCACCTGGCCGACGGCGACGGGCTCGAACTCGACGACGGCGCCTATCTGCGGGTGCGCGCCGCGCCCGAGCCGGTCATCGAGATCGCCGCCGACAGCCCCGCCGACCTCTTGCGCATCGCCTGGCACCTCGGCAACCGCCACCTGCCGCTGCAGGTCGCCGACGGGCGGCTGCGCCTGCGCGCCGACCACGTCATTGCGGCGATGGTCGAGGGGCTGGGCGGTCATATCACGCGGTGCGAGGCGCCGTTCGACCCCGAAATCGGCGCCTATGCCGGCGCGACGCACGCGCATGGCCATGACCACTGAAAGGGTCGGCCTCTACCGGCTGCTGGCGTGGCTGTCGCCGAGCTTTCCGACCGGCGCGTTCAGCTATTCGCACGGGCTTGAAGCGGCCATCGCCGAGGGCAAGGTGCGCGACCGCGCCAGCCTTGAAGCCTGGGTCGCGGCAATCGTTGCATTGGGCAGCGGCCGCACCGATGCCGACATCCTGCGCGATGCCTACCGGGCAGCGCAGGCCCATGATATTTCTGCCTTCGATACCGCCAACCGCCGCGGCGTCGCGTTTCGCCCCACCGCCGAATTGGCGCTCGAAAGCGCGCAGCAGGGCGAGGCGTTTCTCGCCGCTTACGAAGCCGCGTGGGCAGCCCCTCACCCCGACCCTCTCCCCGCTCGCGGGGAGAGGGAGAGCGGCGGCGTCAGCGCGACAAATGCCCCTCTCCCCGCTCGCGGGGAGAGGGAGGGACCCACGCCGCAGGCGTGGGAGGGTGAGGGGCTACAGCGGCAGGTCTGCCATGCCGCCGTGTTCGGGGCGGCGGCGGCGCGCGCCGGGATCGCGCTCGAGGACGCGCTGCTCGGTTATCTGCAGGCGTTTGCCGTGAACCTGGTGTCGGCCGGGCTGCGTCTTGGCCTTGTCGGCCAGACCGACGGCCAGCGTGTCCTGGCGGCATTGGAGCCGGTCGTCGCCGCTGCGGCGAGCGCGGCAATGACCCGCGATCCCGAAGATTTCGGCGCCGCGACCGTCGCCGTCGACCTCGCCTCGATGGCGCACGAAACCCAGTACACGAGGCTGTTCCGCTCATGACCCCCGGAATTTCGCCGCGCGAGCCGCTGCGCATCGGGATCGGCGGGCCGCTCGGCTCGGGCAAGACCGCGCTGATGGACGGGCTGTGCAAGCGTATGCGCTCGCGATTCGAGCTGGTCGCGATCACCAACGACATCTATACCCGCGAGGACGCCGAGTTCCTGGTCCGCAGCGGCGCCTTGCCGCCGGAGCGTATCCGCGGCGTCGAGACCGGCGGCTGCCCGCACACCGCTATCCGCGAGGACGCCTCGATCAACCTCGCCGCCATCGCCGAGATGACCCGGCTGTTCCCCTCTGTCGATATCGTGCTGATCGAGTCGGGCGGCGACAATCTGGCGGCGACCTTCTCGCCCGAACTGGCCGACCTGACGATCTACGTCATCGACGTCGCCGCCGGCGACAAGATCCCGAGGAAGGGCGGCCCCGGCATCACCCGCTCCGACCTGCTCGTCATCAACAAGATCGACCTGGCGCCGCTGGTCGGCGCGAGCCTCGACGTGATGGCGCGCGACGCGCGGCATATGCGCGGCGAACGCCCGTTTGTTTTCACCAACCTGAGGAGCGGCGAGGGGCTCGACGCCGTCATCGATTTTATCGTCACGCAAGGCGGGCTTTAGGCGCGTCCCGGCGTTACAATCGGCGGCATGCTCGTTCTCCACGCCCTCAGCGGCGAGATCCGCGAAACGCCGGCCGATCTGGGCACCGCGGTGCTGGCAGCGGATATCGCCTGGATCGACCTCCTGCAGCCCACCCCGAGCGAGACGGTGTTCGTCGAGCGCGCGACCGGATTGCGCCTGCCTGATTTCGCGGCGCTCAGCGAGATCGAAAGCTCGAGCCGGCTGCGGGTGCAGGACGGCATACTGTACCTCAGCGCGCCGCTGGTGCATCGCGCGATCGCCGATCAGCCATCGACCACCCCGGTCGGGTTTGTGCTGATGCCCGAACTGTTGATCACGGTGCGCTTCGAGCCGCTGACCGCGTTCACCACCTTTGCCGAGGCCGCGCGCGGGATCGCCTGCGAGGTCTTCGTCGGGCTGATCGAGGCCATCGTCGACCGCATCGCCGACGTTCTCGAACATATCGCCGCCGAGCTCGACAACTTGTCGCATCGGCTCTTCCGCTCCGGGCGGGTCGAGGGCGCCAACCATCGCCGCCCGGCGCGCGAGACCGCCAGTTTGCGCGTCATTCTGCGCCGCCTCGGGGCCAGCGGCGATCTTGCCTCGAAAATTCGCGACAGCCTCCTCGGCCTCGCCCGCATCGTGCCCTATGTCGCGACCCTCGACAGCGAGCGGCTGACAGTGGCGGTCAAGGCCCGGCTCGAAACGGTGCGCCATGACCTGGCTTCGCTCAGCGACTATGACGCCCATATCCTCAACAAGGTGCAGCTGCTGCTCGACGCGACGCTGGGCCTCATCAACATCGAGCAGAATGACATCATCAAGGTGCTGACGATCGTCTCGGTGGTGGGCGTGCCGCCGACCCTGGTCGCCAGCCTGTACGGCATGAACTTCAAGGACATGCCGGAACTCAGCTGGGCCTGGGGTTATCCTTACGGGTTGGCGCTGATCGCGGTCAGCGCGGTCGCGCCGCTCTTGTGGTTCAAGTGGCGCGGCTGGTTCTGAAAGGGCGAATTTACCGCGCCTTAACCGGATTGCGGCGACTCTGGCCGCAATCGGCTTGCGGTACAGGAAGGGCGGCATGATGCGCGCGAGGGACCACCGCGCCGGCGGTATCGGACGGGTGGCGGCATGATCGGCTGGGCGGTTCGCATGGCGGCGATCTCGCTCTTCGTCGCGCTGCTGTTTTTTGTCGTGGTCCAGCAACTTGGGTCTCCGACACTGCAAACCGATGCGACCACCCCGACGCAAACCGTGACCGCGGTGAACGAGGCGGCCACTCCCGCTCATAGCGGGCTGCCGAATTCGCTGACTTTTCGCGCCAACAGCCAGGGCCATGTGCTGGTCGAGGCGTCGGTCAACGGGGCGCCGGTGCGGTTTCTCGTGGATACCGGCTCGACAATGGTGGCGCTGACGATGCGCGACGCCGCCGCCGCCGGGTTCGGGCCGAACGATCTGGATTTCAACATGCGAACCTCGACGGCGAATGGCGTGGGCCGCGCCGCATCGGTCACGCTGCGCGAGTTGCGCATCGGCCAGCTCTCGGTCGAGGACGTTCCGGCATTGGTCGGCGAAAACCTCGGCATCTCGCTATTGGGCCAGAGCTTTCTGACCCGGCTCGACAGCTATGAGATGCATGACGGGGTGCTGACCCTCAGCTATTGGTGAGGTTCGCGCGCTGCGAGCGGCCGCCCGCAAGACCGGCGGCGCGTTTCTTGACAAAAGCGACCGATCCGTGCCGTCCTCGCGGCGCGTTTTGCCTCCTGTGCCGGAACCGCTGATGCACGCCTATCGCACCCATACCTGCGGCCAGCTCCGCCTGACGGAGGCCGGCGCAAATGCCCGGCTGTCGGGCTGGGTTCACCGCAAGCGCGACCACGGCCAGCTGCTGTTCGTCGATCTGCGCGACCATTACGGCGTCACTCAATGCGTGATCGACGTGTCGTCGGCGCTGTTCGCCGCGGTTGACGCGCTGCGGCTCGAAAGCGTCGTGTCGGTCACCGGGCAGGTCGTCGCGCGCTCCCCCGATACGGTCAACCCGAACCTGGCGACCGGCGAAGTCGAGATCGTCATCGCCGAGCTTGCCGTGCTGTCGGCCGCCGAGCCGCTGCCCTTTCCGGTCAACACCGACGCCGACTATCCCGAGGAAATGCGCCTCGCCTACCGCTTCCTCGACCTGCGGCGCGAGCGCATGCACGCCAATATCATGCTGCGCTCCGAGGTCATCGCGTCGATCCGCCGCCGGATGCTTGGCCAGGGCTTCCACGAATTCCAGACGCCGATCCTGACCGCCAGCTCGCCCGAAGGGGCGCGCGATTATCTGGTGCCGAGCCGGCTGCATCCCGGCACCTTCTATGCGCTGCCGCAGGCGCCGCAGCAGTTCAAGCAGTTGCTGATGGTCGCCGGGTTCGACCGCTACTTCCAGATCGCGCCGTGCTTCCGCGACGAGGCGAGCCGCGCCGACCGCTCGCCCGGCGAGTTCTATCAACTCGATGTCGAGATGTCGTTCGTGACGCAGGACGACGTGTTCGCCGCGATCGAGCCGGTGCTTTACGGCGTGTTCGAGGAATTCGGGCAAGGGCGTGCGGTGACCCCGGCGCCCTTTCCGCGCATCACCTATGCCGACGCGGCGCTCAAATACGCCACCGACAAGCCGGACCTGCGCAACCCGATCGAGATCTGCGACGTGACCGAGACCTTCCGCGGCTCGGGTTTCCGGATTTTCGCCGGGATGATCGAGGCCGATTCCAGTGTCCGGGTGCGCGCGATCCCCGCGCCCGGCGGCGGCAACCGGGCGTTTTGCGACCGGATGAATTCGTGGGCGCAGGGCGAGGGCCAGCCGGGGCTCGGCTACATCTTTTTCCGCGACGGCCCAAATGGCGTTATCGAGGGCGCGGGGCCGGTGGCGCGCAACCTCGGGCCGGAACGCACCGCCGCCTTGCGCGCCGCGCTCGGCCTCAATGACGGCGACGCGGTATTCTTCGTCTGCGGCGTGCCGGCGGTTTTCGCGCCGTTCGCCAATGCCGCGCGACAGAGGATCGGGCACGAGCTCGGCCTTGTCGAAGAGGGCGCCTTCCGCTTCTGCTGGATCGTCGATTTCCCGATGTACGAGAGGAACGAGGAAACCGGGCAGATCGAATTCAGCCACAACCCGTTCTCGATGCCGCAGGGCGGCCTCGACGCGCTCGAAACCCAGGACCCGCTGACGATCCTGGCCTACCAGTACGACATCGTGTGCAACGGCATCGAATTGTCGTCGGGGGCGATCCGCAACCACCTGCCCGGCATCATGTTCAAGGCCTTTGCCATCGCCGGCTACTCGGCCGAGGAGGTCGAGGCGCGCTTCGGCGGCATGCTGAAGGCGTTTCGCTATGGGGCGCCGCCGCATGGCGGCTCGGCGCCGGGCATCGACCGCATCGTCATGCTGTTGGCCGATACGCCCAACATCCGCGAGATCGTCGCCTTCCCGATGAACCAGCAGGCCGAGGATCTGTTGATGCAGGCGCCGGCGCCGGTGCCGCCCGAGCGCCTCAAGGAATTGCACATCCGCCTCGACCTGCCGCCGCCAAAGACGGCACGCCCGTAAACGTCGCCGGACCGGAAAATTTCGTCGGACGCGAAACCGCCGCCGCCGCACCGCAAATTCGCCTTTCTCGCGACCGATCATCGACGCGATTTGCGCGGGAGGAGATGATGACGCAACGCGTGGCATGCTGGCTCGGGGTCCTGACGGTCGCGATATTCGTCGGCGCATTTCCCGCCGATGCCGCCGAGCCCGTGCTGAAGCGGGTCGTCTTGTCGACCGGTGGCGTCGGCTATTTCGAATTCGAGGCGCAGGTCGAGGGCGATGCGACGCTCGCCCTCGACGTGCCGCTCGACCAGGTCGACGACGTCCTGAAGAGCCTCGTCATCTACGACGCCGCCGGCTCGGCCGGCGAGATCACGCTGCCCGGCCGCGAGCCGCTCAACCAGAGCTTCGCCGATCTGCCGTTCACCCGCGCCGCGCTGCAATCGGAAGTGGC
>DATLTH010000150.1:0-3699 GCA_035533695.1 Allostellaceae bacterium
CACCCAAACCGCCCGCCTAAGGAAACTGGAACCCACCGGCACCAGGGTTGGGCAACCAGGGGGCAACCCGTCAAAATCCCTGTGCAGGGGTACTAGAGACTCCACCCTGTCCATGGAATCGCTTCGATGGGCGCGCACCGCACGATCGAACGGGCGGTGCACGATTCTCGTGGCTGGCGCGCACGCGTCCGAACACCACATATCCGGCGCGCCGAGCTGGCGCCCGGGCGATGCACCGCTTCCGGTGGTTCTCAACAGGAGGCACATATGAAGGCCTGGCGGCTGGAGCGGCTCGGCGGCGAACTGAGCCTGCAGGACATCCCCATGCCCGAGCCACGCCCCGGCAGCGTGCTGGTGCGGATCGAGGCGTCATCGCTGATGTCGTATCTGAAGCCCTACGTCGAGGGCAGATTGCCCGCCTACAAACCGCCTCCGGGCCCGTTCACTCCCGGAACGAACGGGGTCGGCGTCGTGCAGGCGGTCGGCCGGGATGTCTGGCACCTCAAGCCGGGTCAGCGCGTGGTCCTCTCGTCGCATTTCGTCGCCCGGGAGAATGTCGAGGATCCCGCGCAGATCCTCATCGGCCTCACCTCGGGCGCCGGCGCGGAACCGGCCCTGGCGGACTGGCCGGACGGGACCCTCGCCGAATATGCGCTGATGCCCGTCGAGGCCGTCACGCCCGCCGAAGGGCTGGACGGCATAAACGCCGCCCGGCTTGCCGCCGTCAGCCGCTGCATCATCCCCTATGGCGGCCTGCTCCGGGGCCGGCTCGCGGCGGGCGAGACGCTCGTCGTGAACGGCGCGACGGGTGCCTACGGCACGGCCGCCGTGCTGCTCGGGGTCGCGATGGGCGCGGCCCGCGTCGTCGCCGCCGGCCGCAATCCGGCGGCGCTGGAGGCCGTGGCACGCGCCGGCGGGCCGCGCGTTTCGACAGTGGCCCTGACAGGTGCCGTGCAGGCGGATTCGGGCGCGCTTCGTGCAGCCTCCGGCGGCGGGGCGCATATGGCGTTCGACATGGTGGGGCAGGCCGGCGATCCCAACGCGACACTGGCAGCACTTCACAGCCTGCGGCGCGGCGGCCGGCTCGTGCTGATGGGGAGCATGACGGTCGACCTGCCGGTTCCCTACACCGCACTGATGCTGAACAGCTGGGAAATCATCGGCCAGTTCATGTATCCGGCGGCCGCCTATCGCCGGTTGCTCGACCTGCTGCGCAGCGGCCTGCTGGACATCAGCCCGATCCGCCCGCGCGAATACCCGCTTGCGGCATTGCCGGAAGCCATGGAAGCCGCGGCCATGGCGGGCAATCTCGAATACGTCGTGGTGCGGCCGTAGCGCCGCTTTTCGTCGCGATCACGGCGCGGGCTTCGGCAGGGGCGTTGCTCAGCGTCATCTCGTCGCCAGGCCGCGCGCTCGCCAATAGCTACGGCCGCGCCGGCCTCGGATGATCGCCCCGAGCCGCCGCGATCAGGGCGCGCGCCATCTGGCGGAGGATCGACGTAGCGTCGTCGGCAGCCAGAATCTGGGAGCTGACGAAGGCCCCGTTGATGACAACCGACAACTGGGCCGCAAGATCGTCGGGCCGGTCGGCCTGCAACCGCTCGGCGATGCCCCGCAGCCGGCGGCGCAGTTCCTGCTTGTGCGCCCGGGCCACGACCCTCGCGGGATGATCCTCCTCCGGAAACTCCGCGGCGACGTTGAGTTGCGGACAGCCGCGATAGTTGGGCCGCCCGACCCGCTCGCCGATCCAGGCCAGATGCGCCTCGAGTTCGGCCTCGCCGTCCTGCGCGTGGCGCGCCGCCACGCGATCCCAGCAGGCCCAGAAATCCTCGTCCTCCCGCCGCAGAAACGCGGCGATGAGGTCGTCCTTCGTTCGAAAGTGCCGATAGAGGCTCGTCTTCGCGACGCCCGCCGCCTCCACGACCACATCGACGCCGACAGCGCGCACGCCCCGGCGATAGAAGAGGTCGGAGGCGGTCTCGAGGATGCGCTCCCGCACATCGGCTTGGCCTGGCTCTTCACCACGCCGGTCGCCCTCCCGCTTCATGCTCATGCGTCGCGCTCCTCGAACCGGAGGAAGGATAACAGGTTCTCGCTTGACGCGCTACAGACCTGTCTGTATTTAACACAAACAGACAGGTCTGTAGCGCGAGGAAATCATGAACGATCGTCTTTCAAAGGCGATTGTGCAGTTGGCAAATACAGTGGCTAAATAGGAAACTTGGCCTACGGCCTAGTTAGGCTCGCAACGAAAATGAAGGTCTGTGTTTCCGGCCGCGAATATACCACCTCCGAAACTTCCGCCGCTTCCTCCGAATGACCCTTGGTAAACGTCCCGGTCTGCCGCGGTGAGCACTACAGCATGGGCGCCACGAGCCGCGCAGAACTCTGTAGCAGCCTTGTAGGCTACGTCATTTGCGCCAGCCGCACCTCCTCGGATTGGGGCCGCGTGGGCGGAAATCATGTAGGTGCCGTCGCCGGTGTCCATCACGGCACTGGTCATTGCGCAACTGGTTAGACCAAGAGCAAGCATAGTGATTATGCCGCGTTTCATTCCTCCGCCTCCTTCTTCGGCTTCGCTGGCGTAGACTCAGCTTTCGGCTTCTGCCGCGCGATCACCGCCAGCTTCGCCTTAAAGGCGGCTTCGTTTTCGTCAGCACCGAGGGCACGAGCGGTTTCGATGAAGCGGTCGATCTGAGATTGCTTGTTGTCGGTCATACGGTCTCCAGAACCTTGGCCAGCCGCTCGCGTAGCGCTGAGATGGCCACTACGTCGCCCACTTGTTCCAATATCCAACCATCCTCCCGCGGCCGAAAGTCGCTCGCGTCGTTGTAAATGCTTTCGTTGTAAACGCTCGGGAACGCCGCCTTTAGGTCGAACAGTTCTCGAAATTGCGTGGGGACAGCACTGCGGGATGCGAGCGGAACAGCAAAGACGAAGGCACGTTGAAGGGTCTGGTCCAAGATGACATTGGGCACTCGGTAAGTGATCCCACTAGCACCCTTGAACGACTCATCTTCCCGGAGTCTGGCGCCGACGATCGCACGAATGCCTTCTGTCACGACGTAGCGAAATTGGCTCTTGTTCTGGCGGCGAATCTCTACGACCAGATCGGCAACCGTCCGAGACGCATTTGCTACCAGCGCGACAGCGGCGCCTACATCCTGCGCTTCACACATCCGCGTAATCCTACCTCCATCCACAACGCAGCCGTACCGCTCCGCGATACTTTTGATTCTCGCCACTGGTTCACGACCGAACCGCATACCTTCGGCGGCCACGCGCATGCTACCCAAGCCGGCATCATGAACCAAAAAACCACCGACTTCCGGTGCGACGATTACCACAACGTAGTCGCCGTTCGAATAGAGGACAGGTGTAGTTATTTCCACGCCAAGAGCCGTGCGCTGAGCTTCCACCGTTGCGCGCACCGCTTGCTCTATTTCCTCTCGGGTGAGCGAATCCGTCATATCGGCAGCCTTCTTTGCTCATAACTGTGCGGCGGGTGCTCGTATCGAGCCTTAAAGTCAATATGGCACGTTTTGAAGAATTATGCAAGCCAAATAGCGTGCACAAGCGTTCTGTCGTCTGGTATCACAGTATCACATGGATAAAACGACCAGTGCGTCGAAATTATAGACAATTTTTGTAGTGCATTTTTGTGACCGCGCTTTGGGTTTGTATCAAGACTCGCAATTC
>DATLTH010000151.1:0-4963 GCA_035533695.1 Allostellaceae bacterium
ATAGGATCGGCGCGACATACGGCCAACTCATCAGGGTCTCCTCTTCGGGGCGCAGGGTGGCGCTGGTTGACACGAACGCGGCGGGCGATTGGCAAAGCGCCCGCCCTCACCATATAATCACCAGCAACCAACGCACTGACAGCGGAGACCAGAATGGCCGACGGGACGACCCCAATTGCTCCAGAAGCGCCGACCGAAGCGGTGACCCCGGGCGGCATCAACCATCTGGTGATCAACGTGCGCGACATGGAAGAGTCGCACAAGTTCTGGACCGAGATCCTCGGCTTCAAGCAAGTCGGCCAGTCGAGCCGCCGCCCGATGCGCTTCTACAGCGGCGACCACAACGGCAATATGAACCACCACGACATCGCGCTCGTCGAAAACCCCAACCTGCCGAAGCCTCCGGAGAACTGGGAGATGTTCGGCATGCCGCTCGCGATCAACCACATCGCGATCCATATGCCGAGCCGCGACGCGTGGCTGAAGCAGCTCGCCTGGCTGCGCAAGAGCGGCGTCAAATTCCAGCGCCGGGTCAACCACGGCATGACCCACAGCCTCTACATCAGCGACCCCAACGGCTACGGCGTCGAGGTCTTGTACGAATTGCCGCGCGAAGTATGGGGCGACAACATCCAGGGTGCGCTCGACTACGCCGAGCCGGTGGCGACCGAGGGCGACGAAGCCTTTATCGACGACACCGACTACCCGCGTTTCCGGGCGAAGGCTCCCGCGGCGGAGTAGCGGGTCCCGGCTCCCCTACCGCGGCAGGCGCCGCAAGCGCCAAATCCCGACGAGGCCCGCCGCCGACAACAAGGCCATGAACGGATAGGCGTGCCCGCCATAGGCCGCGTAGAGCGCGCCGGCGGCGAGCATGACGATGCCGCTGCCGAGGCCGGCCGACAGCGCGGCATAGAGCGACTGTGCACTGGCCGCGGCCCCGGTCGGCACATTGCGCGCCATCCAGTGCATCGCCCCGAGATGGCTCGCCCCAAAGGTCAGGGCGTGCAGCAATTGCAGGGCCGCCGTAGCGGCGAGCCCGGGCACAATTCCCATCAGGCTCCAGCGCACGATGCCGGCCGCGCCGCCCAATCCCATCAGCCCGAGCGGCCCGAAGCGCGCGACCAGCGGCGCGCTGTACCAGAACAGCACGATCTCGGCGACGACGCCCTCGGCCCACAATGCCCCGATGACCGTGTCGGAAAACCCGAGCTGGCGCCAATACAGCGTCCCGAACCCGTAATAGAGCTGGTGGCTGGCCTGCAATGCCGACGCGCTGGCGACGAACAGCCAGAAACGCCGGTCGGCGGCGAGCCGGCCCAATGCCGCCCAGCGCGCGCGGATCATGCCGGCCGGGCGCGCCGCCGACGGCACCGCGACGCAGGCGGCGACAAGCAGGGTGGACGCCGCGAGCACCAGCAGCAGCACCTCGTTGCCCGCTCGTCCGGCAGGCGGGTCGCGGGCGAGCAGGGCGCCGCTGCCGACCGCCGCCACGACGAAGCTGACCGATCCCCACACCCGCACGCGCCCGTAATCGAGGCCCTGGTTGCGCACCGCGGCCAGCGTGATGCTGTCGCCCAGCGGCATCAGTGCCGATTGCGCGACACCGGCGACGAGGTTGAGCGCGAGCAGAAGCCACAACCCACCGGCCGGCCATAGCGCGAGATAAGCCGCGCAGGCCAGGGCGGCGAGTGCGATCATCGCGGCGCGGTGCCGGCCGAACCGGTCGGTCGCCGCGCCGATCGCCGGGGTGGCGATCACCTTGGCCCAGATCATCGCGGCAAACACCGCGGCGATCTGCGTCGGGGCGAGACCGCGGCCGGCGAGCCACACCGGCCAGAACGGTAGCTGGATGCCGACGACAAGAAAACTTGCCGCGTAGAACACGCCAAGCCGCGCGGCATTTCGTCGGGAATCTCGCGGCTCTACCAAAGTGGTCATCCCCCTGGCCTCGACGATATCGGGGTTCGTGCTTATGTCGCGGGCGTGCTGGTAAGCCTGACCCAGGTGAGCGCGCTGATCTCGGTGGTCATCATCGACATCGTGCTCGCCGGCGACAACGCAATCGTGGTCGGCATGGCCGCCGCCGGGCTTCCGGCGCCGCGCCGGCGTCGCGTCATTGCGCTCGGCATCGGCGCGGCGGCGGTGCTGCGCATCCTGTTCGCCTTTGTTGCGGTCGGGTTGCTGGAAACCGCTCCGGGCATGACGCTGGCGGGCGGTCTTCTGCTGCTGTGGGTTGCTTCCAAGATGTACCGCGAGATCCGCGACGCCGGGCTCGTCGCCGCCCCGGCCGGCGCCCACGGTTCCTCCGCGCCGCGCCGGCGAGAGAAGACGCAGGCCCAGGCGCTCTGTCAGATCGTCGTCGCCGATTTGTCGATGTCGCTCGATAATGTCCTCGCGGTGGCGGGGATCGCCCGCGACCATCCGTTCGTCCTCTCGCTGGGCCTCGTCCTGTCGGTGGCATTGATGGGCGTGGCGTCGACCTATGTCGCGCGGCTGCTCGATCGCCTGTTCTGGCTTTCCTGGGTCGGACTCGGCATCGTCGCGGTCATCGCCTTGCGGATGATCTGGGACGGTTCGGCGCAGCTGCTGCATGCTTAGGCGATGGACGCGCCGCAGCCGGAGGTTTGAGACATGACCGATCGCACGACCCTGCCCTATGGCGCCTGGCAGTCGCCGATCACCTCGGATTTGATCGTCGGCGAGGCGATCGGGCTCGGCGACATCATCGTCGATGGCGGCGACATCTATTGGATCGAGGGGCGGCCGAGCGAAGGGGGCCGCAATGTGCTGGTGCGCCGTGCCGCGAGCGGCCGCATCGAGGACGTGACGCCGGCGCCGTTCAGCGCGCGCACCCGGGTGCATGAATATGGCGGCGGCGCCGCGACGGTGCAGAACGGCGTCATTGCCTTCAGCAACTTTGCCGACCAGCGACTCTATCGGCAGGTGGCCGGCGCGATGGCCGGGGTGGCGCCCGAGGCGCTGACCCCCGAGGGCGGCGGCTGGCGTTATGCCGATGGGCTGTTCGACATGGCGCGCCGCCGCTGGATCGGCGTGCGCGAGGCGCATGGCACCGGCGGGCCGGTCGACAATGCGCTGGTCGCGGTGGGTCTGGAGGCGCCCGGGCCGGGGCAGGTGCTGGCGCAGGGCCACGATTTCTATGCGTCGCCAAAGCTGTCGCCGGATGGCAGGCGGCTCGCCTTTCTGACCTGGGATCATCCGAACATGCCGTGGGTCGGCACCGAATTATGGCTGGCCGACATCGCCGAGGATGGTTCGCTGGCCGCGCCGCGCCGCGTCGCCGGGGGCGCCGCCGAATCGGTCTTCCAGCCGCAATGGTCGCCCGACGGGGCGCTCTATTTCGTTTCCGATCGCACCGGCTGGTGGAACCTCTATCGCGTTGACCCGGCGGGTGGCGAGGCGCGTCCGCTCTGTCCGCGCGACGCCGAGTTCGGCCAGGCGCAATGGGTTTTCGGCCAGTCCACCTATGCTTTCCTGTCCGCCGCGCAGCTCGTCTGCGCTTATACCGAGGCGGGGCATGACGCGCTGGCCCGGCTCGAGATTGCGACCGGAAAGCTGTCGCCGATCGCGACCCGCTTCAGCGATTTCGGCCAGATCCGGGTGGCCGGCGGTCAGCCCAATGGTCGTATCGTCTGCCGCGCCGGATCGCCCGCCGAGCCGCCAGCGATCGTCGCGATCGACCCGGCGGACGGTGCGGTCGAAATCCTGCGCCAATCGGCGCCGGCCGCGGCCGATGAAAAGCTGCGCGGCTATTTCTCGGCACCGCAGCATATCGCCTTCCCGACCGAAAATGGCCTGACCGCGCATGCCAATTACTATCCCCCGGCCAACCCCGACCACAGGCCGCCGCCCGGCGAAAAGCCGCCGCTCGTCGTCAAATGCCATGGCGGCCCGACCGCCTCGGCGTCCTCGGTGCTCAGCCTCGGCATCCAGTACTGGACGAGCCGCGGCATCGCGGTGCTCGATGTCGATTACGGCGGCAGCACCGGCTATGGCCGGGCCTATCGCGAGCGGCTGAAGGGGATGTGGGGCGTTGTCGACGTCGACGACTGCGTCAACGCCACCCGCCACGCCGTCGCCGAGGGCCTCGCCGACGGCGAGCGCGCCGTCATCACCGGCGGCAGCGCCGGGGGCTATACGGTGCTGGCAGCTTTGGCGTTGCGCGACGTGTTCCGCGGCGGTGCGAGCTATTACGGGGTCAGCGACGTCGCGGCCCTGGCCCGCGACACCCACAAATTCGAATCGCGCTATCTCGATTGGCTGATCGGCCCCTACCCGGAGCGCGCCGATCTCTACCGCGAGCGCTCGCCGCTGATCCATGCCGACCGGCTGCAATGCCCGGTCATCTTCTTTCAGGGCAGCGACGACCGGGTGGTGCCGCCCAACCAGACCGAGATGATGGTCGAGGCGTTGCGCCGCCGGGGCATCCCGACCGGCTATCTGTTGTTCGCCGGCGAGCAGCACGGCTTCCGCCGCGCCGACAACATCAAGCGCGCGCTCGACGCCGAACTCTATTTCTACGCATCGCTGGTCTTTCGCACCCGGCTGAGTTTTTGACGCCGCATCTATCGTATGTCACCGACCGGCGGCATCTGCAGCACCCCGGGGTCCCGCATCAGCGTCTCGATCGCGGAAAGCACGCCGGCGACGCCTCGGGGCATCGCCAAGGCGGCTCCCTCGCGGTCGCCCTCGCTGTCGGTGAGGCGGTCGTAAATCTGCTCGAAGGCGCCCTTCTTGCGCGGGAAGACGACAAGCTTCACCGGTTTGTCGGCCCCGATCTTCGCGGCTTCTTTGGCGAGACGCAGCGCCAGGTCATAACCGCCGAGCGCATCGACCAGGCCGTTCGCCTTGGCGTCTTCGCCCGACCAGACGCGTCCCTTCGCGACCGCTTCGACCTGTGCCGCGGTCAGATGCCGGCCGGCGGCGACATGCGCCTTGAAGCCGC
>DATLTH010000152.1:0-3001 GCA_035533695.1 Allostellaceae bacterium
GAGCGCGACGCCGAGCGCGGCGGCGGCCCTGGCCGGGTCCACGCGGTTGGCGCCGGAGGTGACGATGATGGCGGCGCGGGTGCCCTGCGTGCCGCCGGCGCGGAAGACGATGGATTTGGCGATCTGGGCAATGGCGCAGCCAACCGCTGCGGCGGCGTCGGCGGCAGTAGGGGGGCCGGCGGGGAATTCGGTGATGGTGTCGGGGTGGCCGGCCGCGCGGAGGGCGGCGCGGACCCGGGCGACGGAGAGGGGTGTGTCGGGGGGCATCGGGGATCGGGTTTCTGCGGGACGGGATGTCTATAGCGGCGACAGGCCGGCCGCGGCCAGGGGTCTGCGCGGGGCCTTGCGCCGGCCCGCCTCGGGTGCGGTCCGGTGGGGGGCCTTCTTCGGATGATCTTTCTCTGCTGGGATCAGCGAGATTCTATAGCGGCCGGCCCGCGGCCGAGGGCCGGCAGCATCCACTTCCCCGATTCCGCGTGTCAAACGAGCGGCGTGCCGATGACCGCTTTCGACCCGACTGCGACACTCGGAGCCGGACGACCAAGGTTCGGTCTCGGAGACAAAGCTGGCATAGCTCCTCGATCGAGAGGACCGGCAGCTTCGCGCCCGTCTCGGTCATCAACTCTCATGCGCCCAACGCCCGAAAGCAGATGTTCCCTTTCCCCGCCAACTCCTGTCGTGCCTCGGCCCCCTCGGATGCCCATCGCTCCTCGCCACTAGAATTTAACGCTGATTCCATAAGCCCATGGAACTCAGGGGGCGTGCATTGTTCGATCTATTTCTCAGGTATTTCTATTCGGTCTCTGGCGGATCGGGTCTCAAATAAACGATGAGGCAACAAACACAAATTCCGAGACCAACAAGCGGATATTTCAGCGCTACAACGGCAGCCATCGCAAAAAGACACAAGGTCGTGATCGATCGGAAGCGCATGATCCTGCGTACACGAGGAGAAACTTCGCCAATTGTCGTTCGATCGATGAGCTCCCAGATCAAGCAAGTGTAAGTAGCATTTACGAGAAAGAAAACCGCCGCATAAAAGGCTACCGGCTGTGGCGCCAATTTGCTTACGGCCATCCAGGCGGTAGAGAGTGGAAGGATCGACATCGAGAACAAATGCGCAAAATTGAACCATAGTAGACGAGGAGTGGCCTCGGCAGCAAATCGCATGAGGTAGTGATGATTGGTCCAGACAATGGCGATGAATAAATAGCTCACAGCGTAGCTGAGCCATGTGGGCCAGAGCAGCAGGAGCGCCTTGAAGGTCGGAAGCTCGGGCGGCCGCAGTTCCAAAACCAGCACGGTGATCAAGACGGCGAAGACGCCATCGGAGAACGCGCTCAGTCGCTCGGGGGTTGGCTTGCGGAGCATGGTCATATCGCGTCCTTCCAACCTGGATGAATGCGTCTGTTCGAGGAGCCGCCCAAAGCGATCGCGCACCGATTCGCGGTCGGCATCGCCGCATACCTGAACTTCGAACCAACTGGGGCTTGGGGACCGAGCGTCAACATCTAAAGTCGATGCGCCTTAAGCCGACTGCGATGCGTCGCCTGCTTCGCACGGTTGCCGCAGATGGCCATGCTGCACCAGCGTCGCGCATGGCCCCGGGTGTGGTCGGCGAAGAGAAGCGTACAAGGTGGGCCTTCGCAGGCCTTCACGTTGGAAAAGTCCTCCGTGCAGACGAGACGCGCCAACGCTTCGCCGACGGGGAGCAGAAGCGAGTCAGGATTGCCCCAACGGCGCACGGTCTGAAGCTCGAAGGGCGCTTGCCCGATCAGCCGAGGGGTGATCCGGCTGAAAGTCTTGTCGCGCTCAAGCAGACGATTGAGCGGCGCCAGCTCGGCGAACGCCTCGGCCGTCAGAGGGCGGCCCTTATGCCGACGCACGAAGCCTCTGAACCATTCCCGTAGGCTCCGCGCCTGATCCGCTACCTTGTCGAGCTCGCCGGGCAGCGCGCGCACCCTCATGTCCCGGAGCACGTCGCCCGGCACCAGGTGGGCTTGCTCGAGCCAGCTCAGATAGCCCTCGCCGTCATCGATCCAATCAATGGGGGTATCGGCCGGCGTCGCGAGCGAATTCAGGAAATCCAGCCCGAGCGCATCGCCGACAAAGATCGCAGGCGGACGGCGGTCCATCACAGCTCCTTTTCTGGCCCGGCGCCTGCACGCCCCCACGCCTTCGTGAACAACCTCGATAGATAACCCTATCAAAGCTTCTTGACAAGTTACGCCAACAAAGATAACCGTTCTTATGCTATCGGAAAGGTTATGGGCCATCTGGTCCGCTTTGAAGGAGAGCGATGATGTCCTCGAGTGATGTGAGCGTGGTGCTCGTGCATGGCGCCTGGGCCGACGGATCGAGCTGGGCAAAGGTCATCGGGCCACTTGCAGCCGACGGCCTCGAAGTATCGGCGGTGCCACTGCCGCTGACGTCGTTCCAAGACGACGTAACGGCGCTCGATCGTGCTCTGGAACGGGCGCCGGGGCTGGTCGTCCTCGCGGGCCACGCCTATGCCGGCGCGGTCATTGCGGCCACGCGCAGCGACAAGGTGAAGGCGCTTGTCTACGTCGCCGCGCTGGCGCCGGATGAGGGCGAGACGGTCGCGGACGTGTTCTACCGCACCGAGCCGCATCCGCAGGCGCCGAAACTCGCGCCTGACGATCATGGGCTGATCTACCTGCCCGGCACGGCATTCGCCGCTGCCTTTGCGCAGAATGCCACGGCGGAAGAGCTGGCGGTGCTGGCGGCGGTCCAGCGGCCGATCTCACCCGCCTGCATCACCGTCGCCGTGCCGCGGCCGCTCTGGAAAGACCGCCCGGCCTGGTTCCTGGTGGCCGAGCAAGACCGCATGATCGTGCAGGACAATCAGCGCTTCATGGCCGCACGCATGCAGGCCCGGGTTCGGTCGCATGCCGTCGACCACGCGCCGATCGTGACCGCACCGGCCGTCGTCCTGGACGTGCTCCGCGAGGCGGTCGCCGCGGTCCGGGCCGAGAGCGTC
>DATLTH010000153.1:0-9421 GCA_035533695.1 Allostellaceae bacterium
ACCCGCGCCGAGCCGGCGTTGTAGGCCGCCGCGGCAATGCCGAGGTTGCCGAACTGGCGCCGCAACGCGGCCAGCAGCTGGGCGGCTTTGGGGATCGCCTGTTCCGGGTCGAACGGGTTCGCGAGGCCGCGCTGATGCGCGGTCTGCGGCATGAATTGCGCGATCCCCTCGGCGCCCTTCGGGCTGACGACGCCGGGACGAAAGCTGCTCTCGGCCCAGATGATGCGGGTCATGAAGCCGACCGGCAGGTCGTTGGCGTGGGCCGCCTGCTCGATCAGACGGCAGACCGCGTGCTCGACCGGCTCCAGTGCAGCGCGCGGCGGCGGCGGCGCTGCAGCGGCCGGCACCGCAAACAGGATCAGCGCGATCGCGGCCCGGCCGGCCCGGATCATCCAACCGCCTCGCCGCGGCGGAAAAATCCCCTTCGGGTTGGCGGCAAGCCGGTTGCCCGTGCTAGCCTCACGCCATCGCGATTTGCCCCGGGAGGAGAAACCATGGCCGTCCGCCTCGTCGTCACGATCAACGCCGCGCCGGGCAAGGGTGCCGAATTTGCCGCCGCCTTCAAGCCGCGCTGCGACGAATCCCGCAAGGATTCCGGCTGCCTGCAGTTCGAGATTTTCCAGAGCGTGTTAGATCCCGACAAATTCACCTTGATCGAATTGTGGGAAAGCCAGGCGGCGCTCGACGCCCATGCCAAATTGCAGGCCGTCCGGCCGCCATTGCCGGCCGGATTGCGCGCCGGCGCCGGCGAGCGCGAGGATTATACCTACAACCGCACCCGGTGAACTGCCGGCGTCACCCGAGCCGGCGGCGGTAGCGCGCAATCAGCCGCTCCCAGGGGGCGTGGGTCGCGAAAGCGGCCCGCGGCCTGTCGGTTGACAGCCTGGGACGGCGCCGATAAGGGCAGCTATGCGCCAGCGGTTCAACATGATTTTCCGCCGTACGCTGCTCGGCAGCCGCTGGGCGATGGCGCCGTTGTGCCTCGGCCTGATCGTCGCGCTGCTGATCGTGCTGGTACAGTTTTTTCGCGAGCTGGCCGATGCGGTGCTCGGTTTTGCCGCGATGAGCGGGCCGGATGTGATCCTGGTTGTCCTCAAGCTCGTCGATCTGATGCTGGTCGCCAATCTTGTGCTGTTGATCATCGACGCCGGGGTCGAGATCTTTCTGCCGACCGGTACCGAGGGTCCACCGCGGCCGACCGGGGCGGGGATCGCCGAGTTCGCCGCCTTGAAGCCGAAGCTGTTCGCCTCGATTGCGGCGATCGCCGCGGTCGACCTGCTCGAAAGCCTCATCAATATCGAAACCGTCGACAAGGCCACGCTGATCTGGGAAATCGCTATCTTGCTGACGTTCGTCGTCGCCGGCGTGCTGCTCGCGGTGATGGACCGGCTGACCGCCGAACGACACTGACCGGGCGCCGCTAGGCGCCGTCGTCGGAGCCTTCTTCGGGCGGCTTCGGCTCGGGCGCGCGCACACCCTGCGGCTGCGACTCGCGGCGGAGCGCCCAGCGCACCGTGGCGCCGCCGCCGCCGGTTCTGCCGCTCAGCACGATCTGCCGGGTTTGGCGCAATTCGCCGGAGCCGAGATAGATGCTTTCGCCGAGGCTCATTTCCGCCCCCGCGGCGCGCAGCCGCCAGACGGCGCCGCTCGGCAGCCGCAACAGCGCGCCGCTGCCGCCCTGGATCAGTGACACCTCGACCGCGGGGTGAAGATGAAAGCGCACCGCAAATCCGGCGCCGGCGCGGCCGATCAACTTGTCTTCGCCGCGCAGATCGTCGCCGTCGGCGGCGAGATACAATTCGCGCGAATAGCTGACGCCCAGTCCCGGGCGATAGCCGTCATGGCTGGCGGCGATCCATTGATGGCCGCCATCTTCCGCGCGCTCGCACCGCACCGACGACGGCGGGCGGCCGAGCGAGCCGTCGGCCTGGATCTCGACCGCGCTGGCGTCGCCGACGACCAGCACCGAATGCGCCGCGCTCGACCGCGCCACCCGCCGCCAGGCCGATTTGGTGCCGCGATAGCCGCCGCAATTGACGATGATGCGCTCGCGCCCCTGGCTCAGCTCGAAGGACAGGAGGCCGGCATGCGCCTCGTCGTCGAAGCCGCGCGGCGGCGGCTTGCCGGTATCGGCGATGACCAGGCTCTGGCCGGCCTGCAGGCGCTGAAAGCCGGAATGCGGCGCCTGGGTCGGCGCATGGCCGCGTGTTTCCGACCGGGTCAAAACCAGATCGACGAGGACGGCGTCCTCTTCGACCGAGCCGTTGAACAACGCCAGACGCCGGTCGCCATGGCGAAAAAACCGCAGCATCGGCGCCATCCGCTCGATCGTCTGCTGCAATGCCGCCGGGACCTCGATCTTGGCGGCGCGCAACACCGCGCGGATGTCGATCAGGTCGCCCAGCGCGGCGAGCTGCACCGATGGGCTGCGGCTGCGGTGGCCGCCATCCGGCAGGATCTGCAATGGCAACTCGCGTTCGAGCGCGCGCCGCGCCCGGGCGATACGCTTGGGCGAGCCGCCGAGTGCGGCCAGCCCGCCGAGCAGTCCCTTCAGCGCCCGCAATCGCGCCGCGCCGGACAATTCCCAGGCGGCGGTCCGCGCGAGGTGGCGCACCTGCGCGGCGATGCTGGCCAGCATCGCCCGGCGCAACGCGCGGTCAGCCTCGCGCCCGGCAATCTCTTCGAAATGCACGATCCAGGCAAAGATCCGCGTCGCAACGACATCCGAGCGCCAGGCGACCGGGTGCCAGGCCGGGTTGTCGGCAAGCCAGCTCTGCACCAGCGCCCGCGCCGGGTCGCGCGCGCCGGCGCCGGCGCCGATCAGGTCGGCGAGCCAGCCGAAGCCATGCCAGGCGGCGAGCCATCCGGTGCCGGCGCCCGGCGGAAACCACACCGGCATCGGGTTGCGCACCAATTCGCCGTCGAACTCGATCTCGCCGGCGAGGATCGCGGCGCCGCGCTCGGCATCGCCCGGCCAGCGCTCGTTGAGCTTCAACCGCAGATTGATTGGTACCGGGCCGATCAGGGTGTGACGGTAAAACGGGCCCGCGGCGAGCGCACGCAGCGCGTCGCGCCGCAAGCGGGTGAACAGGTCCGGCGTCTCGGCGCCAAGGACTTCGCCGCGTCCGCGACGGATCGGGGCCGATTTCATGACCGCGACGCCGCCGGCATTGGCCCCGGGGCGGCGTTGTCCAAACCGGCTGTTGGGCGAAAGCCCCGGACATTTTGTCCGGCGGTTGAATCCATGGCGTTTCGTAACAAGGAAAAGCGCACGCCGCAAGCCGCGCCGGCGCGAGCCGGGGGGAGGGCGCATTGCTCGGGCATGCAGCGGCACGGCGAACCGCCGGTCGCCCGTCCGGCCGGGTCGATCCGCGAATCAGCGGGCGGCGAGCTTTACCAGGCGGGCGGCATAAAACCCGTCGATCCCGTCATATTCGGCCAAATGAAACGGCAGCGTGCGCAGGTCGCCCTCGGCCGTGATCCATTCGGGGGGCGCGTCGATCGCATCGGGCGTGATCGGGCGCCGCTCAACCGGGGCGCCCATCCGCAACAACGCCTCGACGCGCTCGCGACCTTCCTGCGGCTCGAGCGAACAGGTGCAGTAAACCAGGGTCCCGCCCGGCCGCAGCATGTCGATCGCCACCCGCAGCAGGTTCTCCTGCACCAGCGCGAGACGGGCGACATCGTCGGGGTGCTTCAGGTGCGCCACATCGGGGTGGCGCCGGATCGCACCGGTTGCGGTGCACGGCGCATCGAGCAGCACGGCGTCGACCGGCTCCGGCGGCCGCCACGTCAAGGCGTCGGCGGCCAGCGCCGCAATCGGCAGCCCCAGCCGGTTGAGATTGGCGACCAGCCGGTCGAGGCGGCGCGGCGAGCGGTCGATCGCGGTCACCCGCGCGCCGGCGCTGGCGAGTTGCGCGGTCTTGCCGCCCGGCGCGGCGCATAGATCAACGACGTCGCATCCGGCGATCCGGTCGAACAGGCGTGCCGGGAGCGAGGCCGCCGCGTCCTGGACCCACCAGGCGCCCTCGGCGTAGCCGGGCAGCGCGACGACCGAGCCGCCTCCCGTCCGGCGCAGCGAGCCGGTCGGCAATTTGACCGCCTGCAATTTGTCGCACCACGACTCGTCTTCGCTGCCCAACTCGCCGTTGCGCAACGTCAGATCGAGCGGCGCTTCCTTGAGGTGGGCGCCCGCGATGGCGCGGGCATTCTCTTCCCCGTAGCTGCGGCTCCACGACCGCCACAGCCAATCGGGCGTGTTGAGGCGCGCCGCATCCTGATGCTCGAGCCGATCGCGGCCGTCGGTACTCAACCGGCGCAAGACCGCATTCACCAGCCCCTTGTGCGTCAGGAACCCCCTGGCATGGGCGAGATCGACGCTGGTCGCGACCGCGGCATGCGGCGGGGTGCGCAAAAACAGCAGCTGGGCAATGCCGAGCCGCAGGATGTCGTGAACGACCGCCGCGCGCGGTGCGAGCGGCGTATTGAGGCAATCGGCAACGAGCGCGTCGATCTGGCCGAGCCGACGCAATACCGTCGCCACCAGCAGCCGGGCAAAGGCGCGATCGCGGTTCGGCAGGCCGGTCATCGCCGGATGCTCTTCGATCGCATCGTCGAGCGCTCGCTTGCGGCGCAGCACCGCCCCGACAAGGTCGAGGGCGACCTGGCGCGCCGTCGGCGCGAGAGGGATCGAGGGTTCGATGTAAGATTCTGCGATTGCCATGGCTCGACCGAGCGAAAGCGAGAGTTGCAAGGGTCAACGCTGGCTTGCGCGCATTGTTCCGGCAAAAGCGCATGTCAGCGACGATCGCGCGACGGTTGAGGCGCGCCTTCCGCAGCGCCATACTTGAGATATGGACGAAAAACCCAATGACCAGCCCCGTCCCGCCGCGCCCCAGCCGAGGGACACGCCGGCAGACAATTCGCCGCGGCGGCGCGAGATCGGCGGACCGAAGGGGCCCGAGCCCACTCGCTACGGCGATTGGGAAGTGGGCGGCCGCTGCACCGATTTCTGAGCCTCCGCCGGCCGGGAGTTGCCGGGGGAGTTGCCGGGGAGTTGCTTGACACCCCGGAGGCGCCTAGGTAGGAGGTGTCGCCGCGATCGAGCGTCGCGGGGGTGTAGCTCAGTTGGTTAGAGCGCCGGCCTGTCACGCCGGAGGTCGCGGGTTCGAGCCCCGTCGCTCCCGCCATCGATCGGGGTCGCCGGTGTCGCACGGGCCGGGCCACCGTTGCATCGAGCTTGCCGGCTGCCGATTCGAGCGACAATCTGCGGCGATCTTCGGGCCCGACGAGAGCGCGCGTCCGCCCGCCACCGCCATCGCTACCGAGGGTTTGGCATGGAGAGCCTGCTCAGCGAGTATTTCCCGATCCTGGTGTTCCTGGCGGTTGCCGGGGCGATCGCGGCGGCGATGATCCTTGCCTCGTTCGTGCTGGCCCAGCAGAACCCCAACTCGGAAAAGCTTTCGCCCTACGAGTGCGGCTTCGAGCCGTTCGAGGATGCGCGGATGCGCTTCGACGTGCGCTATTACCTGGTCGCGATCCTGTTCATCATTTTCGATCTCGAAGTCGCCTTCCTGTTTCCCTGGGCGGTTTCCCTGGGCGATATCGGGGCGTTCGGCTTCTGGTCGATGATGGTGTTTCTCGGGTTGCTGACGGTCGGTTTCATCTACGAGTGGCGAAAAGGGGCACTCGAATGGGAGTGATCGAGGCGCCCGCCCAGGGTGCTGCGCCGCTCGCCCGGTCCGGCCCCGAGCAGGATCCGCTGCTGCGCGCGGCGACCGAGGAGATCGCCGACCGCGGCTTCATCACCTCGACGGTCGACGCGCTCGTCGGCTGGGCGCGCAGCGGCTCGTTGTGGCCGATGACCTTCGGGCTTGCCTGCTGCGCCGTCGAGATGATGCACACCGGCGCCAGCCGCTACGATCTCGACCGTTTCGGCGTGGTGTTCCGGCCGAGCCCGCGCCAGTCCGACGTGATGATCGTCGCCGGCACCTTGTGCAACAAAATGGCGCCGGCCTTGCGCAAGGTCTACGACCAGATGGCCGAGCCGCGCTGGGTCATCTCGATGGGGTCGTGCGCCAATGGCGGCGGCTATTATCATTATTCCTATTCGGTGGTGCGCGGCTGCGACCGCATCGTGCCGGTCGACATCTACGTCCCCGGCTGTCCGCCGACGGCGGAGGCGCTGCTTTACGGCATCCTCCTGCTGCAGAAAAAGATCAAGCGCGAGCGTGTGTTCCGGCGGTGACGGCGGCAATGGACGACAAGCTCAAGGCTTTGGCCGACCATGTTTCGGCATCGCTGCCGGACGCGGCGATCGCGACCGAGATCCGGCGCGATGAGCTGTGCTGCCGGGTCGGGCGCGACGCGCTGCTGCAAGTCCTCGGCTTTCTGCGCGACGACCCGAAATGCCGCTTCACGTTGCTGTGCGACATTTGCGGCGTCGATCACCCGGACCGGGCGTCGCGCTTCGACGTCGTCTACAACCTCTTGAGCGTGAACCTCAACCAGCGCATCCGCCTCAAGGTCGAGACCGACGAGGAAACGCCGGTGCCCTCGGCGACCAGCCTCTACAGCAGCGCCGGCTGGTGGGAGCGCGAGGCCTGGGATCTGTTCGGCATCTATTTCAGCGACAACCCCGATTTGCGCCGCATCCTGACCGATTACGGCTTCGAGGGGCACCCGCTGCGCAAGGATTTTCCGCTGACCGGCTATGTCGAACTCAGATACGACGAGGACCAGAAGCGGGTGGTCTACGAGCCGGTGCGGCTGACCCAGGAGTTTCGCAGCTTCGATTTCCTCTCGCCCTGGGAAGGCATGGACAAGATCCTGCCGGGCGATGAAAAGGCTTCGGATCAGGCGCCGGAAGGGAAGGCCGGATGAGCGACAATCCGGTCCTGCCGCCTGCGGCCGGCGATCTCGCGGGCGCGCCCACGATCCGCAACTTCACGATGAATTTCGGGCCGCAGCATCCCGCTGCGCATGGCGTCATGCGTCTCGTTCTCGAAATGGACGGCGAGGTCATCGAACGCGCCGACCCGCATATCGGGCTGTTGCATCGCGGCACCGAGAAGCTGATCGAATACAAGACCTATCTGCAGGCGATCCCCTATTTCGACCGGCTCGATTACGTCTCGCCGATGTGCCAGGAGCATGCGTTCGCGCTGGCGGTCGAGAAGCTGATGGGGATCGAGCCGCCGCCGCGCGCCCAGTACATCCGCGTGCTGTTTGCCGAGATCACCCGCATCCTCAACCACTTGCTCAATATCTGCGCGTTCGGCCTCGATGTCGGCGCGCTGACGCCGTTTCTGTGGGGGTTCGAGGAACGCGAGCGCTTGATGGAGTTTTATGAGCGCGCCTCGGGGGCGCGGCTCCACGCCAACTATTTCCGGCCGGGCGGCGTGCACATGGATTTGCCCGCCGGGATGACCGACGACATCCTGGCGTTCTGCGACACCTTTCCCAGGACGATCGACGACATCGAGCGGCTCCTCACCGAAAACCGCATCTTCAAGCAGCGCACCGTCGATATCGGCGTGGTCAGCGCCAGGGACGCGCTCGACTGGGGATTTTCCGGGCCGATGCTGCGCGGCTCCGGCATCGCCTGGGACCTCCGCCGCGCCCAGCCTTACGACGCCTACGACAAGGTCGAGTTCGACGTGCCGATCGGCAAGAATGGCGATTGCTGGGACCGCTATCTCGTGCGGCTTGAGGAGATGCGGCAATCGCTGAGCATCATCAGGCAGGTCGTGGCGCAGATGCCGGCGGGGCCGGTCAAGGTCAACGACCGCAAAATCGCCCCGCCGCCGCGCGCCGAGATGAAGCAGTCGATGGAAGCCCTCATCCATCACTTCAAGCTCTACACCGAGGGCTACCACGTGCCGGAGGGCGAGACCTACACGGCGGTCGAGGCGCCGAAGGGCGAATTCGCCGTCTACCTCGTCTCCGACGGCACCAACCGCCCCTATCGCTGCAAGATCCGCGCACCGGGGTTTGCCTTTCTGCAGGCGACCGAGTTCATGTCGAAGGGCCACATGCTGGCCGATGTCGTCGCGATCATCGGGTCGATGGACATCGTGTTCGGCGAGATCGACCGATGAACACGCGTGCCGAAGGGCCGCCAAATGGTCCAATGGTCGCGCAGCCAGAGAGCTTCGCCTTCACCTCCGAGAACCTGGAGAAAGCCAAGGCATACATCGCCAAATACCCGCCCGGCCGCCAGGCGAGCGCCGTCTTGCCGCTCTTAGACCTGGCGCAGCGCCAGTCGGGCGGCTGGCTGCCCTTGGCGGCGATGCACACCGTCGCCGAGATGCTGGCGATGCCGCGCATCCGGGTCTACGAGGTCGCCACCTTCTACACGATGTTCAACCTGCGCCCGGTCGGGCGGTATTTCCTGCAGGCATGCACGACGACGCCGTGCGTTCTGCGCGGCTCCGACGCCGTGGTCGACGCCTGCCGGAAAAAGCTCGGCATCGACATCGGCGGGACGACGGCGGACGGACTGTTCACATTGGTCGAGGTCGAATGCCTCGGCGCCTGCGTCAACGCGCCGATATTGCAGGTCAACGACGACTACTACGAGGATCTCGACGGACCCTTGACCGGGCAGCTGCTCGACGCCTTGCGCGACGGCAAACCGCCGCCGGTCGGCTCGCTGGACGGGCGAAGCGGTTCGGCGCCGAGCGCGGGCAAGACGACGCTGCTGGAGGCCCCGGAACCGCCGCCGCTGCAGGCAGCGCTTCACCCGGAAGAAAACCCCCACCCCAACGCTCCCCCGCCTGCGGGGGAGGGGGCTGCGATGAACCCTCCCCCGCAGGCGGGGGAGGGCAGGGTGGGGGCTGTTGCCGGAGACACGAAAAATGCTGGCTGACCGCGACCGCGTCTTTACCAACCTCTACGGCGAGCACGATTGGCGGCTCGCCGGCGCGCGCAAACGCGGCGACTGGTCCGGGACCCGGGAGATCATCCACAAGGGGCGCGATTGGATCGTCAACGAGATGAAGGAATCCGGCCTGCGCGGGCGCGGCGGCGCCGGCTTCCCGACCGGCGTCAAATGGTCGTTCATGCCGAAGACCAGCGACCGCCCGACCTATCTTATCGTCAACGCCGACGAAAGCGAGCCCGGCACCTGCAAGGACCGCGACATCCTCAGAAACGACCCGCACAAACTGCTCGAAGGCTGCGTATTGGCCGGCGCCGGCATGGGGTGCACCGCCGCCTACATCTACATCCGCGGCGAGTTCTACAACGAAGCAACGCATCTCCAGGCGGCGATCGAGGAAGCCTACGACGCCGGGCTGATCGGCAAGAACGCCTGCGGTTCGGGCTACGACATCGAAATCTATCTGCACCGCGGCGCCGGCGCCTATATCTGCGGCGAGGAAACGGGGCTCCTCGAAAGCCTCGAGGGCAAGAAGGGCCA